>JBIIQU010000060.1:0-6410 GCA_044341905.1 Vulcanococcus sp.
CTTTATCAGTGGTCTTTGGTTGTTGCTGGAAGGTGCCGTGCGCCCCGGTGACATCTTGCTGATTGAATCTGTGAATAACAGCGAAGATCCCTGTGAGGTTCTTGAGCTTGGCATGCGTGCCACCACGCTGTGGCGTGATCGGGATAATGTGGAGCTGGTGGTGCCCAATCAGACTTTCTTTACCCAGTCGATGGTCACTTACAGCGGTATTCGTGATCATCATCGCCGCGGGCAAGTGGTGATTGGCGTGGCCTATCGCCACTCGCCGAAGATTGTGATTGCCCTGTTGGAGGCCACCGCACGCACGGTCCCTCGGGTGCTGGCTAGCCCGGCTCCCAAGGGGTTGCTGCTTCGTTACGACGATTCGGCCATCACCTACAGCATTCGTTTCTGGATTGAAAATCCCATGGATGGCATTGGTGTGGCCAGCGAGGTTGGGATTGCCATTTGGGAGGCCTTTGCGCGCGAAGGGATCGAAATGCCCTATCCGCAGCGTGTCTTGCATCAAGCGCCATCCCCTTAAAGCTCGCGGCTTGGTGCCGATACGACGATGTTCGTTACCTGAGGCTCAAAGCCGGCCAACGGATTTGAACCGACGGCCTTCGCTCCATAACGGTCCCTTGGGAAAGGCGCACAGCCCTGGAAGGGGGCTGAGGCCAGTTTGGAGCCCGATGAGCAACCATTGACGTGACCCCCTCCATTGGTTCAGGCATTTTGAGAGTGGATGGTCATGCCGCAATGCCTTGAGCTGCCGTGAGCTTGTGGATGATTTGCCCAAGTGTGTGACAGATTGGTCCCATGGTGGAGTTCCAGACCCGGTCTGGTCGAATGAAAACTCTCATTCACCGTGGACTGATTCCCGGGGGCTACGTCACCAGCACCAGCAGGGCCAGATAGTCAGTCATCAAGCCCCAGTTCCAGCTGGCGCCAGGCCAGCAGCGCTGAGGGGTAGAAGCGAGCGTAGATGGCGAACTAGAGCTGTGGGATCAGGCCTTTGGCCGCAGGCCGCTGATCCACACCCGTGGGCTTGGGACCCCACCCTGATGAGCCTGCTGCCTCGTCTGGAGTGCACCCGACCCACCTTACAAATCAGAGGCGGGTGACGTCAGCTCGGCTCGCCGCAGCCAGCTGCAAACCGCTGCCATCTGGATCCGCTTAACGCCAGCCTCTCGTTTATCTCTTCAAAGGCGGGAAGATAGTATTCCAATCTCGCTTCATGTCAACGATAGTCCAGTCCTTTGACCGCGCTTCATCAAGGCCCTTGTCTAGCCGACCGACACTGGAGTTGCGGTCATAGGCCCACTCCCGTTCGGCATCCGTATGGTGCACGTACAGCGCGAAGCGTGCACCCTCGCCGGAGGTAGTCCACTGCATCATCTGCAAGTCACCGTCAGAGTTGCCAAAAGCAGCGATTGGACGACGGCCGATGTGCGCGTTGATGTTGGTGGGCTTGCTGTCTTTGTCGGCAAAGACATTCAACTCAGGGAGGCGAACGAGTACGGGTTTACCGTCACGCACTTCGAATCGGGTCTTGACGCTGCTACCGATGACTTGCTCGGGTGGGATGCCATAGACACTCTCCACCCATGGGCGCATGAACTCGATCCCACCACCAGAGACGATGTAGGTCTTGAACCCGTTAGCGCGCAGGTAGGCGAGCACTTCGAGCATCGGTTGATAGACCATCTCCGTGTAAGGCCTCTTGGTCGTTGGATGCTTCGCCGTGGCGATCCAGTCCCTAACGATCCTCTCGAACTCTTCGGTGGTCATGCCTACATGGGTAGCCATAACGATTTCGAGCATCGCAAGCTCTCCGCCCACGAGTGCGCCTTTCACATCCCCGTTGAGCAACGAGGCAAAGGGTTCAACGACCTTCCATTCGGGATGTTGCGGGGCCAGCGCCTTCACGCGGTCGATCGCAAAAAGGAGTTGGACATACACCGGCTGCTCGGCCCAGAGACAGCCATCGTTATCGAACGTGGCGATGCGCTCCGCAGGTGAAACAAAGTCGGGTGAGCCTTTCTTCGTCACCGTCTCCACGAAGTCGATGATGGACTGCTTGGCCTTGCCTTCATTCCAGGATGGCAGCGGATCACGGGTCTGAGCCGTCGCCAAGCCACCACAAACCAGCGATAAACCAAAGGTGAGAATAATCAGCAGTCGTTGTCTCACTGGCATCTCATAACTCGATGAGTAAGGTCACGCAATTTCGGGCCAGACAGTGCTGCCTCTGAGAGATAGATATAGGCCTCTGCTGTAGAGCAGAGGCCTTGCCATTCCTGTCCACTCGGGCACGCCGGAAGTCTCCTGTCAACCCACTCTACCGTGGCGGTGCGTTGCTTCCACCTTCCAACTCGGCCCCTCTCCGCTTCCTCACTCACACTCGCGCCCAACTTCGAGTCAAAAACAAAGATGAGCTTGGAAGGTGTATCCAAATTAGGGCCCAGTTGCTGGAAGGCTCCTCCCAAGCAGATCGCATGTCCAACCCTTGAATTAAGCGAGCATTGCCGCGCATAATATCAGTTTACCCGTCATTCAGAGCGCATGCCCGCTTCACAAGGATTCGCTAGGCCACCTTCCGAAGAAACCCCTGACAACCGAAGCTCGAGAATGCGCAATGCTTTGATATCAGAGAAGCGCATTCAGGCTGTCGCCCACCATGTACAAGCCGACCACAAATATCAGCCAGGGAATTGCCCCGCTTGCATTACGGGACAAAGATACCTGCAGCTTCTTCAAGCCAGGGGAGATGTAGTCGTGTAGCAAAAGCCGCGCAGCAAGTAGCGCCAATGCTGGCACGATCATTAACAAGCAATAGCCGAAAAGAACCACGCTGCGCCCCGTCATCGATAATTCTGATGCGGTTAAAAAACCGATCGCAGCCAGATATGGAATCATCGAAGCAGCCTCAATGCCGGCTGCCGTCAACGCAAATAAGAAGACCGCGCTGACGGGGGCCGAGGGATCGGTCGCATGCCCCCGCATCCGCATTAGGAGGCTCGGTCCGATGCCCGCGAGCTTTTCCGCGCGGCGCGCCACCTGCCGTTCCTTGCCCGCTTTTGCCCATGGCTTCTTTAGTACACTAAGCGTGGCTAGTCCAATGCCTACGACTAACTGGGCGATCCTTAGCGGTTGTGCGTTGTCTACTTCCTGCAACGTGTCGAACAGCATCGAAGCCCCGAGCAGCAAAGCTATCCCCAGCAGCAGATAGAAAGCGGCCACCGTACCCAGGAACAATAGAATCCTCCCCGGGCGCAAACGACCGGGAGCCAACATTAGCCACAGGGGGATGAGCAAAGTGCCGAAGCTTGTGCTATCGAGCAGGGCCAGGGAAGCAAGCGGGACCAATAGTTCAACGTTCATGGATTGCATGCCTCAAGCGAGTCTCTCTGCACCTTGGCCATAGCGCTCAACGCTTCATTGCTGCAGCAACTATTAGTCACATCAAGGAAGATGCTTCTCTTTGTGCGGCAACAAGGTTCTGCACGTTGCTATCGCGAGAGGCCTGGCGCCTGAATTGAGCAGCGCCGCGAAGCGGCATCGGCCCATATGAATTGCTGGCCCGAATCAAGGCTGCGTTCACCACTTTACGATGCCAAGAGTTACCTTGATGCTACCAGCAAGCGTTGAGCCCCCATAATCTTTCGCAAGGCGGATTAATGAGTCATGAAAACCTAGGTTAGGATAGGCCGCTTCGACATCTGCTATCGCACCTCTGCTCATGCCCTTGCGGAGCAATCCTTTCGAGGCATCGATCCAGTCGGCTTTGCGGCAGGCCTCGATGATTTCTCTATGTGGACCTGTGTAGGGAAGAATCTTGTGATGCCAATGAATGGCGCCGCGAAGTAAGTCGGGATCTAGCCCAAGCCCCAGCTTCTGGTTGTCGGCTATTGCCACAGCCTCGGATGGCTCCAAGTAGGCCAATTCGCGATCTGTCCAGAGGCCGATGTCGTGATAGACAAACACAGCCTCAACAAGCCTCTCATGCTCTTTGGCATTGGCCAGGTAATGCATTGCGTAGGTGATCGCGCGATAAACATGGTTGCGATAGCCGGGAAAATCATTGCCAATCAGTGCCTTGTATCGCGCGAATAGCTCTTCGACGAAGGGGCTTTCCGCTTTAACCATGATCTCTGGCATGGAAGATGGCTCCTTAGTGGATGCAGCTGCTGTCGAAAGCCCCGGAGAGAAAAGGGCTTACTTTTTCTTATAGGATTTCCAATAACCGCGCCAACGGCGCTCGGATCTGTCTGGTAACCAGCCTCCGCTCAGGGCCCCTTGGGGCTCGAATGGCTCCGATAGCAGTGCCTCGCAAGAGCTGCCTCCTCACCGTAGGCGTCATAGACGGATACGAGAACCGCCCTCGCCAGAGAAGACTCGCCAACAGCGACAATGGCTAGCAGCGCCGCTAATCGCATTGCAGCCTGCGACCACACCCGACCCGCTCCCCTGGCCACTCCACCCAGCCTGGCCGCAATGCTCCCCCGCCTGGAGCTGATCCAGCACTGCTGGGAACTGCTGGCTGACCGCAAGGAGCGTTACCTCCCCCGCGAGGAACGTGAGCCTGAATCCGGCTACACCCGCCGGTTGGATTCTGCTCTGCCTTCAGGATGTTTCCGTGACGCGCTTCGTTCATTCATAGGAATGCTGGCCTCCAGTCACTGGCGTGAACTGCCGGCCTCGCTGCAGGTGGTAATCAGCGATACGGTGAGATCATTCACTACTTGGGTGACAAGGGGTTTTTGATCTCAGTGCCGGGCCGTTGGCGGGAACTGCATGCGGGGGGGTGCAGGGGCATGAGCCTCAACTGCTTAGTCCGTGGGTAACGAAGTGCTGCCGATCAGGGATCCACATAAGGCACTGTGCATGGGCGGGATCTTTGCCGTCAGCACCGTGCTTCCAGCCAAGATCCAGCACCTCACTTACCACCTGGACACCATTAAGCAGTTCGGCGCCGATGGAGTCTTTGACCACTCACTCCAGGTTCTGGGGTGCTTCCTGGGGCTCTCGGTGCTGATCTGGGAAAGCAAGAGCGAGCCCCATCCCGTCAGACCACTGCTGGCGTTGACGTGGACCCCAAAAACTGAACCAGTCCTTATGAGAGCTTCCCAGCCGGCCAGACTTGGCCAGGAGAAGCCCCATGAAACGCAAGCGCCACAACCCCGAGCAGATCATCCGCAAGCTGCGGACCGCTGAGCAGCTCCTCAACCAGGGCCAGAGCGTCGCCGATGTCTGCAGGGCCCTTGAAGTGTCTGCACCGACCTACCACCGCTGGCAGCAGCTCTACGGCGGGATGAAAGCGACAGAGGCCAAGCGCCTCAAGGAACTCGAGCAAGAGAACACCCGCCTCAAGCGATTGCTCGCAGATGCTGAGCTTGACAAAGCCATGCTCAAGGAGCTTGCCGAGGGAAACTTTTGAGCCCGGAGCGACGCCGCAGAGCCGTGTGTGTTCTGCAGGATCGATTCCGGGTGTCTCAGCGTCGTGCCTGCCGTCTGGCAGGCCAGAACCGCAACACTCAACGTCGGCCCTTGCCGTTGGCAGACATTGAGGAGCAGAAGCTGCGGCGGCGGATCCGGGAGCTGGCCCGGCGTCATGTGCGCTGGGGTCGCAGGCTGGTCTACCGGCGGTTGCGGCTGGATGGCTGGAGCATCAATCACAAGCGGGTGCAACGGATCTGGCGGCAGGAGGGGCTGCAGCGGCCTCTGCCGCGCAAGCGGAAGCGTGCAAGGCCCAAAGATGGATCCAGGGAGCTACTGAGGGCCGTATACCCGCACCAGGTGTGGGCGATCGACTTCCAGTTCGATCAGACGATGGATGGCCGCACGCTCAAGTTTCTGAACGTGATCGACGAATTCAGCCGGGTCTGCCTGGCGATTCGGGTGGGCCGCCGCTGTCAGGCTGTCGATGTAATCGACACGATCGAGGAGCTGCTCAAGCTGTATCCACCGCCCACTCACCTAAGGATGGACAATGGGCCTGAGTTCATTGCCCATGCATTGCAGGAGTGGTGCACAGGCGCCGGTACGGGAACGGCATACATCCCGCCAGGCTCACCCTGGGAGAACCCATTTGTGGAGTCGTTCAACAGCCGTTTCAGAGACGAATTCCTGAACATCGAACTGTTTGCCTCGGTGCCGGAAGCAAAGCTGTTGGCAGAGCAGCACCGAATCGAGTACAACACCTACAGACCGCATTCGGCCCTCCAGGGGCGTACGCCCCTGGAAGTCCTCCAGCAATGGAGAGCGGCTTGATCACCCCACTAGCTCTCATAAGAACTGGAGCAGCAAAGGGGGTCACGTCACCAGCGCAGTGAGGTGATCCACAGAGTCCCCTGTAAAGCAAAGGCCATCGGATCAAATCCGTTAGTCATCTCTTTCCCACGGATCCCTTCTGACCCACTACTCGCAGG
>JBIIQU010000061.1:0-6403 GCA_044341905.1 Vulcanococcus sp.
CAGCATCACGGTGGCCAAACCCACGGCGGCAGAGCACACCATGCAGCCGGCCAGCATGAGCGAAAACTCCTTGCGGTCGGCGGCGGCCTGCATCAGCTGCAAAGCCCAGGCCACCATTGCCACAACGGTGACCACCAGCACAACCGCCAGGGCCGTGGAGTGGGTCTGGAGCAACGCCGGCACGGCCAGGGCTGAAGCAGCGGGGAAACTGAGCCCAATGTAACGGGAGGTAACGGGACGCCGCGACTCAGCCCGCCACTGTTGGCCCCGGATCCAGGGGTCGCAGGTTCAGGCCACGGCCGAGCAAGTCGGTCTTGATCTGTTCCACCGTCAACACACCGTCGTGCAGCAACGACGCCAGCAGCGCCGCGGAGGCCTTGCCCTGCTGGAGCGCCTGGGCGATGTGGTCGATGCTGCCGGCCCCACCGGAGGCAATCACCGGCACCTCCACGGCTTCCGCCACCGCCCGGGTGAGGTTGAGCTCATAGCCCGCCTGGGTGCCATCGCCATCCATGGAGGTGAGCAGGATTTCCCCGGCGCCCAGGGCCACCACCCGCTGGGCCCAGGCCACGGCATCGAGGCCCGTGTTCTCGCGCCCGCCCTTCACGTACACGTCCCAGCCGGGCTCCGGGCCCTCGCGGCGGCGGG
This sequence comes from Vulcanococcus sp., assembly GCA_044341905.1. GTDB lineage: Bacteria > Cyanobacteriota > Cyanobacteriia > PCC-6307 > Cyanobiaceae > Vulcanococcus. The sequence continues at coordinate 649 of JBIIQU010000061.1, forward strand.
CATCAATGGCCACCACGATGCACTGGCAACCGAAGCGCTCGGCCCCCCGGGCCACCAGATCGGGATCGCGCACGGCCGAGGAGTTGAGGCTCACCTTGTCGGCGCCGGCCCGCAGCAGCGCGGTGATGCCCTCCACGCTGCTGATGCCCCCTCCCACGGTGAAGGGAATGGTCACCGCCTCAGCGGTGCGCTGCACCAGCTCCACCAGGGTGCCGCGGCCCTGATGGCTGGCGGCGATGTCCAGAAACACCAGCTCATCGGCCCCGGACGCGCTGTAGCGGCAGGCCAGCTCCACCGGGTCACCGGCATCGCGCAGGCCCACGAAATTGACCCCCTTCACCACCCGGCCATCGGCCACATCGAGACAGGGAATGATCCGTTTGGCGACCATGAAGAAACGGGCTGGCAGCGGGTTAGCCTTGCGCCACTTTTCTAGTTGCGCCGGACATGTCCCAGGCTGCCATCACCATCGGCTCGAAGGTGCGGGTCACCCGGGTACGTGACCGCATCCCCGCTGATCTCGTGACGGCCCTCCAGGCCGACGCCACCGGCACGGTGAAGGACTTCAAAGTGACCGACGGCAAGGGCATCGGCGTGGTGGTGGAACTGGCCAACGGCACCACCACCTGGTTCTTCGACGACGAGATCACCGCAGCGTGAGCGATTCCCCCAATCCCACCGCCACCTCGGGTGGTGGGGCCCGGCAGCTGCTGGGCATGAAAGGTGCCAGCGGCACCTCCAACATCTGGAAGATCCGGCTTCAGCTGATGAAGCCCGTCACCTGGATTCCCCTGATCTGGGGAGTTCTTTGTGGTGCAGCGGCCTCGGGCAACTTCCACTGGACCCTGCCGGAAGTGGGCGCTTCGATCGCCTGCATGCTCATGAGCGGCCCCCTGCTGGCGGGCTACACCCAGACCATCAACGACTACTACGACCGCGAGATCGACGCGATCAACGAGCCCTACCGGCCGATTCCCTCCGGTGCCATCCCGCTCTGGCAGGTGAAGGTTCAGATCTGGGTGCTGCTGCTGGCGGGCCTGGGAGTGGCCTACGGCCTCGACCTGTGGGCCCATCACGCCACACCGGTGCTGTTTCTGCTGGCCCTGGGGGGCTCCTTCGTGAGCTTCATCTATTCCGCACCACCGCTCAAGCTCAAGCAGAACGGCTGGTTGGGCAATTACGCCCTCGGCGCCAGCTACATCGCCCTGCCCTGGTGGGCCGGCCAGGCCCTGTTCGGCCAACTCACCTGGACCACGGCCCTGCTGACGTTGGCCTACTCCCTGGCGGGCCTGGGCATCGCCGTGGTGAACGACTTCAAGAGCGTGGAAGGGGACCGGGCCCTGGGCCTGCAGAGCCTGCCGGTGGCCTTCGGCATCCAGACAGCGAGCTGGATCAGTGCCGGAATGATCGATCTGTTCCAGCTCGCCATGGTTGCCGTTCTGATCGCCATCGGCCAGCATTTCGCCGCGGTGCTGCTGGTGCTGTTGATCATTCCCCAGATCACCTTTCAGGACATCTGGCTGCTGCGGGATCCCGTTGCCTTCGACGTGAAGTACCAGGCAAGCGCCCAGCCCTTCCTGGTGCTCGGGATGCTCGTGACAGCCCTGGCCATTGGCCACAGTGACCTGGTGGCCTCCGCAGCCGCCTTGCCCCTGACGATGTGAAACAACGGCGGCGCCGCCATCTGCTGATCGCAGGCCTGATCGGCGCTGGCGCGGGTGCCGTTGTGGCCGGGGCTCAGTTGTTGCTGGTGCAGGGCAGCGATGCCCTGCTCCCCAATGTGCGGCGGTTAAAGGCTTACAACCGGCCGGGCACCGTGACCGTGCTCTCGGCCGATGGCCAGGTGATTCAGAAGCTGGGCCCCGCCACCCGCGACAAGGTGGCCAGTGGCCAGATGCCCCAGCTGGTGGAGCGGGCCTTCATCGCCGCCGAAGATCGCCGCTTCTATCAACACGACGGCATCGATCCCACCGGGATTGCCCGGGCGATGCTGCGCAACCTCCGACAGGGCTCCGTGGAGGAGGGCGCCAGCACGATCACCCAGCAGCTGGCCCGCACGGTGTTCCTGAGCCAGGACCGCACGATCATCCGCAAGCTGAAGGAGGCGGCCCTGGCCGGAAAGCTGGAACGGCAGCTCAGCAAGCAACAGATCCTTGAGGAATACCTCAACGTTGTGTATCTCGGCTCCAGCGCCTACGGCGTGGCCGATGCCGCCTGGATCTATTTCTCCAAAACACCGGCCGAGCTCACCCTGCCCGAAGCGGCCCTGATCGCCGGGCTGCCGCCGGCGCCCTCGGTGTATTCCCCACTGGTGAACCCCGATCTGGCGCTGGAGCGCCGGGCCACGGTGCTGCGCCGCATGCGCGAAGCCGGCTTCATCGACGATCTCCAACAGGAGCAGGCCAATGCCGCGCCCCTGGAGCTGAAACCGGCTGAACCGAAGTATTGGACCAGCCGCGCCCCCTACTTCACCAGCTGGGTGGCCCAAGAGCTGCCCAAGGTTCTGAGCCCTGAGGAACTCGAGGTGGGCGGCCTCACCATTCGCACCAGCCTCAATCTCAGCTGGCAGGAGCAGGCCCAGAACACCATCAATGCCTACGCCCCCGGCGACATGGAGGGCGCCATCGTGTCCATGGAGCCGGGCACCGGGCTGGTGCGGACCATGGTGGGCGGCAATGACTTCGAAACCAGCCAGTTCAACAGGGCCGTGCAGGCCCTGCGCTCCCCCGGTTCCACCTTCAAGCTGTTCGTGTATCTCACGGCCCTGAAGGAGGGCATGAAGCCCGAAGACATCGTGCGGGACGCCGCCCGCTGCTTCGCCGGCTACTGCCCCAAGAACTTCGGTGGTCGCTACATGGGCAGCGTGCCCATGTGGGTGGCGCTCCAGAACTCGCTCAACACCGTGGCCGTGGATCTGCTGCAGAAGCTGGGCTTCGACAAGGTGATCGCCACCGCCAAGAGCCTTGGCATCAGCCGCGAGCTTGGGCGCTTCTACCCCCTGGCGGTGGGAGCCACCGAGCAGACGGTGCTGGACATGGCAGCGGCCTACGCCGCCATCACGAATCGGGGCGTGTATGTGAAACCCACCCCGTTCGAGGACATCCTTGGCCCCAACGGTGAACTGCTGTGGAGCCGGCGCGTGGATGGCGATACGGGCCGCCGGGTGGTGCCCAGCGACATCGCCGACGCGATGCTGTGGATGCTGGAGCAGGTGGTGCGGGGTGGCACCGCCACGGGGGCTTCCCTCCCCAACCGCCCCGTGGCCGGCAAAACCGGCACCTCCGAGGGAGGGCGCGACCTGTGGTTCATCGGCTCGATTCCCCAACTCACCACCGCCCTGTGGCTGGGCTACGACAACAACCGCACCACCAACAGCACCAGCGCCGCAGCCGTGGCGGCCTGGCAGGCCTACATGGCACCGATCACCAAAGACCTGCCCGTGCGGCAGTTCCCGCCCAAGCCCGTGCTCACCGGCAAGTTCAACCCGCTGACGCTCAAGCCGCGGGGCCGGAGCTGGGCCAACCCCGAAGCCGACACCCGCCGGCCCGACGAATCGCAGTGGCAGCCGCCCGACTCCGGCGAGCGGAGTGAGCCCACGGCACCCGCAGGAGGCAGTACGCCTGCCAAGCCGCCAAGCGCCGCAACGCCCGCACCCGTGGAGTCGGCACCGACAACGCCGGCCTCGCCCCCACCGGCACCGGTGGCCACCCCGCCAGCACCGCCGCCGCCAGTGGCTCCGCCACCCCCGCTGCCCTAAGCCGCCTCCAAGGCCGCCGCAAAAAAGCCATCACCTCCCGACGAGGATCCCGGCCAGAGCTGCCAGCTCTCCCGCAGGGTCCAGCTGGGATGGTCCGCCAGGAACGCGGCAATCACAGCGCTGTTTTCGTGGGGATGCACCGTGCAGGTGGCATACACCAGCCGCCCACCTGGCTTGAGCAGAGGCCGCAACCCCTCCAGCAGCTGCCGCTGCAACAGCACCAGCCCATCAATGGCCGCCGGCTCGATGCGCCAGCGGGCATCGGCATGGCGCGCCAGGGTGCCCAGGCCTGAGCAGGGGGCATCCACCAGGATGCGATCAAAGCTGCCCCGCCACTCCGGCATGCGCTCCACCAGGGTGGCGGCATCGCCGTGGCGGGGTTCGATGCAGGTGAGCCCCAGCCGCTCGCTATTGCGGTCCACCCGTCGCAGCCGGGCTTCGGCACGATCCAGGGCCAGCACGGTGCCCTCGTTGTTCATCAGCTCGGCCAGATGGGTGCTCTTGCCACCCGGAGCTGCGCAGGCATCGAGGATGCGCTCCCCTGGCTGCGGGTCCAGCAGCGGGGCAATGCGCTGAGCAGCCCGGTCCTGCACGCACCAGTGTCCTTGCGCGTAGCCGGGCAACTGGCGCAGATCACCGCTACGGCCCGTGAGGCTGATCCCCATGGGCAGCTGGTCGATCGGCTCGGCCGCTACACCGGCCGCCGCCAGGGCCTGAAGCACAGCCTCCCGGCTACTGCGCAACCGGTTCACCCGCAGATCCAGAGAAGGGGGGCTGTTGCAGGCTCGCCCAAAGGCCTCGGCCTGATCCGCGGGCAGCCACTGCAGCAGATCCTGCGCCAGCCACTGGGGCAGCGACTGACTCACCCCCAGGGCTGCCGCTGGATCCTGGGGCAGGGGCAGAGGCTTCCCGGCCTCCAACCGACGCAAACAGGCCCGCAGCAGGCCATTCACCACGGGGGCCAGCTTGGCCAGGCCGCCGCGCTTGGCCAGCTCCACCGTGGTGCTCACCGCCGCGGAGGCGGGAATGCGATCACTGGCGAGGAGCTGGTAGAGGCCCAGGTGCAGCAACCAGCGCAACTTGGGCGGCTGCTTCTGGGCCGGCACCTTACCCAACAGATCCAGCCAGGCATCGAGCAGGCGCCGCTGGCGAATCGCCCCATAGGCCAGCTCCGTGGCCAGGCCCCGATCCGCCGCTGAGAGCTCCATCCGGCCCAGCTCCCGCTCCAGGGCACCATCGGCATAGGCCCCGGCCGCCACGGCCTGCAGCACCTGCCAGGCCAGCTGCCGCGGCGCCAGGCCCTTGGGCTCCGTGGTGGTGGCGGGGGAGCTACGCAAGGGGCCGTCGGGGTATTACTGCTCCACAACTAGCGCCCAGGGGGCCGCAGGCTGCCAGCGGTAACGCGCCAGGGGCAGCCGGCCGGCGGCATCCACCGGAATCCCCTCGGCGATCAACAGCTCACGCTGGATCCAATCGGAGCCCTCGCGGCTCAGGCTCATGGCGATCCGGCCCTGGGCATTCACCACCCGGTGCCAGGGCACCGGCGAGGGCAGGGAGAGCCGCCGCAGGGCCCAGCCCACCTGCCGGGCACAGCCATAGGCCCCGATCAACTCCGCGATCTGGCCATAGGTGGCCAACTGACCACAGGGAATGCACTCCACCATGCGCCACACCCGCTGATCAAAACTCCCCACGGCCATAAGCGCCCAACAAACCCGAGGCGTTCAAGCTTGTAAGCCAGCTGGAGCCGACAGCTCATCAGACACGATGGGCCTGGCCGTTCCTCCCCCATGCCGCTGCTGCCCCGTCGCTATGAGCGGCTCCAGGCCGTGCTGAATCGCCGCATGGGCGACCTCACGGTGGTGCTGGAGCAGGTGGATAAACCCCACAACCTCTCGGCGATCCTGCGCACCTGTGATGCGGTGGGAGCCATGGAGGCCCATGTGGTGAGCCTGCCGGGGCGGCCCCGCACCTTCAACAAAACCGCCAAGGGCAGCC
>JBIIQU010000062.1:0-6398 GCA_044341905.1 Vulcanococcus sp.
CTCACGATTGGCGCCGGTCGGATCATCCGCCAGGAACTGGTGCGGATCGGCCAGGCCGTGCGCGACGGCAGCATCGCTGACAACCCCGCCATCAACGCCCTCGCCGACCAATTGCTGGCCAGTGGCAGAACGCTGCATCTGATCGGCCTGTGTTCCGATGGCGGCGTTCACAGCCATGTGGATCACCTGGGCGGCCTGCTGCACTGGGCCGCCGGCCGAGGCCTGAAGGATGTCTGCATCCACGTGGTCACCGATGGGCGCGACACGCCAACCCAGAGTGCACCGCGGTTTCTAGCCACGATCGAGCAGCAGATCGCCGCATCGGGGGTTGGTCGGATCAGCACCATCTGCGGGCGTTATTGGTCGATGGACCGGGACAACCGCTGGGAACGCACCGAGAAGGCCTACCGCCTGCTCACCGAAGCCGGTGAGATCACAGCCCTCAGCCCCCAGGAGGTGCTGGAGGCCTCCTATGCCGAGGAGGTCACCGATGAGTTCATCGAACCCACGCGGCTGGCGCCAGGTCAGATCAGCCGTGGTGATGGCCTGATCTGCTTCAACTTCCGCCCCGACCGAGTGCGGCAGCTGGTGCGGGCCCTGGTGCTGCCGGAGTTCGACAGCTTTGAGCGCACACGCATCGAGGGGCTGCAGGTGGTCACCTTCACCCAGTACGAGGCTGGCCTGCCCGTGGCCGTGGCATTCCCGCCGGAATCCCTCGATGGACTGCTGGGCCAGGTGGTGTCCGAGTCGGGCCTGCGTCAATTCCGCACGGCAGAAACCGAGAAATATCCGCATGTCACCTATTTCATGAACGGTGGCATCGAGCAGCCCTACCCCGGTGAGGATCGGCACCTGGTGCCATCCCCCCGCGTGGCCACCTACGACCAGGCCCCGGCCATGTCCGCCGAGCAGCTCACCGAGAACTGCATCAGCGCCATCAACAAGGGGATCTATTCCCTGGTGGTGATCAACTACGCCAACCCGGACATGGTTGGGCACACCGGCCAGATGACCGCCACCATGGAGGCCATCGCCACCGTGGACCACAGCGTTGGTCGGTTGTTGGAAGCCACCAACCGCATGGGCGGCACCCTGCTGGTGACCGCTGACCACGGCAATGCCGAGATGATGGAAGGCCCCGATGGCCGCCCCTGGACGGCCCACACCACCAACCCAGTGCCGGTGATCCTGGTGGAGGGTGAAAAACGCAAGCTCCCGGGCCATGGCAATGCCGTGCAGCTCCGCGAGGGTGGCGGCCTAGCCGACATCGCGCCCACCTTGCTGGAAATCCTGGGCCTGCCCCAGCCGGCCCGGATGACCGGCCAGACCCTGATCGTTCCTGCCGGCAGCCCCGCCGTACCCAATCGCATTCCCCAGACCCTGGGGGTCTGACCCCCACGCCAACCCCTAGGCTGCCGCCATGCTTCAAACCGTTTTCACCTGGATCTGGCTGGCCAGCGGCGTTCTGCTGGTGATCAGCGTGCTGCTGCACAGCCCCAAAGGCGACGGCATGGGCGGCCTAGCCAGCAGCGGCGGCTCGATGTTCAGCAGCGCCCGCAGTGCCGAGGCCACGCTCAACCGCATCAGCTGGACCCTGCTGGCCGTCTTCCTGGGCCTGGCCACCGCCTTGAGTGCCGGCTGGCTCAAGGGCTTCTGAGATGACCCGTCGTGGCTTGTTGGCAACCCTGGGGGCTCTGCTCTCGCCGGTGATGGGCGGCCGCGCGGCCGAAGCCGCCTCGAAGGCCGCTGATCCCTCGTGGCAACTGAGCGAGGCGGAGTGGAAGAAGCGGCTGAGCCCGGCCGCTTACAACGTGCTGCGCCAGGAGGGCACGGAACGCCCCTTCACCAGTGCGCTCAACAACGAGAAGCGGCCGGGCACGTTTGCCTGCGCAGGCTGTAGCTTGCCCCTGTTCAGCTCCAAGGCCAAATACGAGAGCGGCACCGGTTGGCCCAGCTTCTGGCAACCTCTGCCCAAGGCAGTGGTGACCAAGCTGGATTTCAAGCTGATCGTGCCCCGCACCGAATACCACTGCCGTCGCTGCGGCGGCCACCAGGGGCACGTCTTCGACGACGGCCCCAAACCCACTGGCAAGCGCTACTGCAACAACGGCGTAGCCCTCAAATTCATCCCGGATTAACCGGTGAATTCACTGTTGTAGGCCTCTTCGCCGTGGGCGTTGATATCGAGGCCCTGCTGTTCCTGAATGTCGTTCACCCGCAGGGGCATCACCAGGCGAATCAGCTGCAGAATCACGTAGGTGCCCACCCCCACAAACAGGATCGTGAATCCTGCTGCCTTGAGCTGAATCCAGAGCTGGCCGATCTGGCCAACCAGTAGTCCGTCGGCGCCAGCGGGATTGAGGCTTTTCAATGTGAACACACCCGTGAGCAACGTGCCAAGCAAACCGGCCACGCCATGCACCGGCAGCACATCGAGGCTGTCGTCAAGACGCCAACGGTTCTTGAGTTGTAGGGCATAGCTACACACCAGGGCTGCCGCAAAGCCGATCAGCACGGCCGCCAGAGGGCTCACATAACCGGCCGCTGGGGTAATTGCCACCAAACCAGCCACCGCACCAGTGGCTACACCCACGGCCGTGGGCTTACCGCGCTGCCAGGTTTCCAGCAGCATCCAACCGAGGGCTGCAGAAGCCCCGGCGGTGTTGGTGGTGAGACAGGCCAGGGAGGCCAGATTGCCGGCAACTAGCCCGCTGCCACCGTTGAAACCAAACCAACCAAACCAGAGAAGGCCCGCGCCCATCAGGATGAAGGGCACGTTGTGGGGTGGGGCGGCATGGCCAGCGCCGCCACTGCGACGGCGACCCACCACCACCGCCGCAACGGCGGCGGCCACACCGGAGGCCAGTTCCACCACCAGGCCACCCGCAAAGTCGATGGCGCCGAGGCCAGAGCTGCCGAGGAACCCACCTGGACCCCAGACCATGTGGGCCAGGGGCAGATAGATGAAGGTGCTCCAGAGCAGCAGAAACACCATCCAGGCGCGGAAATGCATCCGCTCCACCACCGCACCGGAAATCAAGGCCGGCGTGATGATCGCGAAGGTGGCCTGGAACAGGGCCACGGCACCATGGCTGAGTTGGCCATCGCCATAGGGAGCCGACCAATTGCTGAGGCCAGCCCACTGCAACCCGCCGATGAAGGGAGCCATCGGGCCGCTGCCGGGAGAGAAAGCCAGGCTGTAGCCGAACAACACCCAGAGCACACTCACCAGGGCCATGGCGGTGAAGCTCATCACCATGGTGTTGAGCACGTTGCGGCTGCGCACAAAGCCCGCATAGAAGAGGGCCAGGGCTGGCGTCATCATCAGCACCAGGGCCGCACTTACCAGCACAAAGCCGTTGTTGGCACTGCGCAGAGCCAGATCGGTTGCAAACAGCAGCGGCACAGCTGAGCCAAAAGCAGGAGCAAGCCTGAAGGCCAACAGGCGCCCAGTTGGTAGCCATCGCTACCAAAACGGGCTTTCAAGGTGTCAACTGATACAGCGGCGATCAGTGGGCACCGGGTGGTCGCCGCGCAACAAAAAAGGGCAGAAGGAAAACCCTCTGCCCTCGCATCCGATGAAGGAGTAGGGCCCCGAAGGCCCCGTCCCGCGATCAGTAGTCGAAGTCGCCGCCGCCCATGCCGCCGCCGGCAGGAGCTGCATCCTTCTTCTCGGGCATGTCAGCCACGATGCACTCGGTGGTCAGCACCATGCCGGCGATGGAGGCGGCATTCTGCAGACCGGAGCGAGTCACCTTGGCGGGGTCCACGATGCCGGCAGCCAGCATGTCCACGTACTCGCCGGTGGCGGCGTTGTAGCCCTCGTTGAAGGGCTTGTTCTTCACGTGCTCGGCCACCACGGCGCCGTTCACACCGGCGTTCTCGGCGATGCGCTTGAGGGGCGCGGTGAGGGCGGAAGCCACGATCTGGGCGCCGATCAGCTCTTCGCCGGAGAGGTTGGCCGCAGCCCACTCCTCGAGGGCGGGAGCCAGGTGGGCCAGGGTGGTGCCACCACCGGGAACGATGCCCTCTTCAACAGCCGCCTTGGTGGCGTTGATGGCGTCTTCCAGGCGCAGCTTCTTGTCCTTCATCTCGGTCTCGGTGGCGGCACCCACCTTGACCACGGCCACACCGCCGCTCAACTTGGCCAGACGCTCCTGCAGCTTCTCCTTGTCATAGGAGGAGTCGGTTTCGTCCATCTGCTTGCGGATCTGCTCGCAGCGGGCCTTCACGGCCACCTCGTTGCCTTCGGCCACGATGGTGGTGGTGTCCTTGTTGATGGTGATGCGGCGGGCGGTGCCCAGCATCTCCAGCTTGGCGTTCTCCAGCTTGAGGCCGGCGTCCTCGGTGATCAGCTGACCGTTGGTGAGAACGGCGATGTCCTCGAGCATGGCCTTGCGGCGATCGCCGAAACCAGGAGCCTTCACGGCAGCCACGTTCAGCACACCGCGCAGGCGGTTCACCACGAGGGTGGCGAGGGCTTCCTTCTCGATGTCCTCAGCAATGATCAGCAGGGGCTTGCCGGTGCGGGCGATCTGCTCGAGCACGGGCACCAGGTCCTGCACCAGGCCGATCTTCTTGTCGGTGAGCAGGATGTAGGGCTCCTCGAGCACCGCTTCCATGCGCTCGGTGTCGGTGGCGAAGTAGGGCGAGATGTAGCCCTTGTCGAAGCGCATGCCCTCGGTGACCTCCAGCTCGGTGGTCATCGACTTGCCTTCTTCCAGGGAGATCACGCCCTCCTGGCCCACCTTGTCCATGGCGTCGGCGATCATCTGGCCGACTTCCTCGTCGTTACCGGCCGAGATGGTGCCCACCTGGGCAATGGCGCTGCTGCCGGTGATGGGCTTGGCGTGCTCCTTGATCTTGCCGACCAGGAACTCGGAGGCCTTGTCGATGCCCTTCTTGAGGGTGATGGCGTTGGCGCCGGCGGCCACGTTGCGCAGACCCGCCTTGACCATGGCGTGAGCCAGCACGGTGGCGGTGGTGGTGCCGTCACCGGCAGCGTCGTTGGTCTTGGAGGCGGCCTGACGGATCAGAGCCACACCGGTGTTCTCGATGTGGTCTTCCAGCTCGATTTCCTTGGCGATGGTGACGCCGTCGTTGATGATCTGGGGAGCACCGAACTTCTTCTCCAGCACCACGTTGCGGCCCTTGGGACCCAGGGTCACGGCAACGGCTTCGGCCAGGGTGTCGATGCCTTTCTCGAGGGCGCGGCGGGCTTGCTCGTTATAAATAATGCGCTTAGCCATGAGCGTTTCTGGTGGGGATGGATGGAGTCAATGAACTGAAAACCTGGGCGCTGCGCGTCAGTTGACGACGGCCAGGATGTCCTTCTCGGAGAGCAGCACGTACTCGTCGCTGCCGAGCTTGATGTCAGTACCGGCGTACTTGCTGTACAGCACCTTGTCGCCGATGCTCACCTCAGGAGCCTGGCGGGTGCCGTCGTCGTTGCGCTTGCCAGGACCGATCTGCACCACCTCGCCCACCTGGGGCTTTTCCTTGGCGGTGTCGGGCAGCAGGATGCCGCCGGCGGTTTTCTCTTCAGACTCGGAGACCTTGATGAAGATGCGGTCGCCGAGGGGCTTGACGGTGGAAACGCTGAGGGAAACAGCAGCCATGGATGGATTGCGATGAGGGTTGCGAAACCAGGTTGCGAAACCATTGGCATGGCGCCAATGACGCCACAGTTGGCAACGAGTTAGCACTCGCGTGCCTTGAGTGCCAACCTATGGGGGCGGCCACCCCCCGGGCAAGGCACCGCCGGGGCGGTTGACCGAACTCGCGATGGCGCGGAACCGAACCGGGCTGGGCGAGCCTGCGGGACCGGCCCCCTGACGTCAGGCGCAGTGGTAAGGTTGCGCCGCTTCGGGCGGGATTGGTTCCCGCTGCGCGCTCCCCGCGACTTCCTTACATATGGCTGCTGCTACTGCCACCGGCACCAAAGGCATCGTCCGGCAGGTGATTGGACCGGTTCTCGACGTCGAATTCCCGGCCGGCAAGCTGCCCAAGATCTACAGCGCTCTCCGTATTGAGGGCAAAAATTCCGCCGGTCAGCAGGTGGCCCTGACCGCCGAGGTGCAGCAGCTGCTGGGCGACCACCGCGTGCGTGCCGTGGCCATGAGCACCACCGATGGCCTGGTGCGTGGCATGGAAGCCACCGACACCGGCGCTCCCATCTCGGTGCCCGTGGGTGAGGCCACCCTGGGCCGCATCTTCAACGTGCTCGGCGAGCCCGTGGACGAGCAGGGGCCTGTGGCCACCACCACCACCGCTCCCATCCACCGCGAAGCTCCCAAGCTCACCGAGCTGGAAACCAAGCCCAAGGTGTTCGAGACCGGCATCAAGGTGATCGACCTGCTGGCTCCCTACCGCCAAGGCGGCAAGGTGGGCCTGTTCGG
>JBIIQU010000063.1:0-6355 GCA_044341905.1 Vulcanococcus sp.
GAAACCAGCAGAAAGAAAACCTTAAGAACCACTCTGGCTGCCCAAACCGTGTTGGATGCAACCATCGCGCTGCCGGCAGGTGAGTTTATTGGCAGTTCTCCATAGAAGGGATTCCCTTGGCCCAGCTCTCCTGCGGCTACCGCAACGGCACCGATCGCATGGTGATCGTGCGTTGCATCGGCCCGGATGAGTTTTTTCTCGAACGGGTGGTGTTCCCCTTTGAGCTGCTCAGCTTCTTGGCGCCTCTCGGCAGCGTGGTGGAGATCTGGACCCACGGGCTGGGCGGACCCGAGTTGATGGAGAGCCTGCCGGTGGAACAGCTGTCGCTGGAGCCGAGCGAACCCAGCGCCGCCGCCGATAACAGCCCACGCACCCTCAGCATTGCGCCCGATCCTGAGAACAGCCGCGAACCGGCGGACTGGCAGGAAGCGGTGTAGGACTCAAGAGCAGTGAATCCAGCCCCGGATCGGCAAGGGCTCGCTTTACACTTGTTAAACATCCAGATCCGGATTTCCACAGCCATGAATCAGCGCTGGCGCACCATCGCCCTCTGGGTTCTTCCCATCGGCGTGGCGTTGTTCCTCGGCTGGCAGGTGCTTGGCAATGGCGGCAGTAGCCGCTTCAGCCCCGCTGGCCCCACGGTGGCCCCCCGCAATGCGGCGGTGGCCCGCATGAGCTACGGCCGCTTCCTCGATTACGTCGATGCCGGCCGCGTTACGGCTGTTGACGTCTTTGACGGTGGTCGCAGCGCCGTGGTGGAGGCCGTGGATCCCGATCTCGACAACCGCGTGCAGCGTCTGCGGGTGGATCTGCCCGGCCTGGCCCCTGAGCTGGTGAACAAGCTCAAGGATCAGGGCATCAGCTTCGATATTCATCCGCCCCGCAATGCTCCGCCCGCCCTTGGACTGCTGGGCAACCTGCTGTTCCCACTACTGCTGATCGGCGCCCTGGTGTTCCTGGCCCGCCGCTCCAACAACATGCCCGGCGGCCCCGGCCAGGCCATGCAGTTCGGCAAGACCAAGGCCCGCTTCGCCATGGAGGCGGAAACCGGCGTCAAGTTTGACGACGTGGCTGGCGTGGAAGAGGCCAAGCAAGACCTCCAGGAAGTGGTGACCTTCCTCAAGACCCCGGAGCGCTTCACCTCCGTGGGAGCCAAGATTCCCAAGGGCGTGCTGCTGGTGGGCCCTCCCGGAACGGGCAAAACCCTCCTGGCCAAGGCGATTGCCGGTGAAGCGGGCGTTCCTTTCTTCTCCCTCTCCGGATCGGAGTTCGTGGAGATGTTCGTGGGCGTGGGCGCCAGCCGCGTCCGCGACCTGTTCAAGCGCGCCAAGGAGAACAGCCCCTGCCTGATCTTCATCGACGAAATTGATGCCGTGGGTCGCCAGCGGGGCGCCGGTGTGGGCGGTGGCAACGACGAGCGGGAGCAGACCCTCAACCAGCTGCTCACCGAGATGGACGGCTTCGAGGGCAACAGCGGCATCATCATCATTGCCGCCACCAACCGGGCCGATGTGCTCGATTCGGCCCTGCTGCGCCCCGGTCGCTTCGACCGCCAGGTGCAGGTGGATGTGCCGGACATCAAGGGTCGCCTGTCGATCCTCAATGTGCACAGCCGCAACAAGAAGTTGGCCGAGGACGTGAGCCTGGAGGCCATTGCCCGCCGCACCCCGGGCTTCTCCGGCGCCGATCTGGCCAACCTGCTGAACGAGGCGGCCATCCTCACCGCCCGCCGCCGCAAGGAGGCCACCACCCTGGCGGAAATCGATGACGCCGTGGATCGGATCATCGCCGGCATGGAGGGCAAACCGCTCACCGATGGCCGCAGCAAGCGCCTGATCGCGTACCACGAAGTGGGCCATGCCCTGGTGGGCACCCTGGTGAAGGCGCACGATCCCGTGCAGAAGGTGACGCTGATCCCCCGGGGCCAAGCCCAGGGCCTCACCTGGTTCTCCCCCGATGAGGAGCAGATGCTGGTGAGCCGCGCCCAGCTGCGGGCCCGGATCATGGGCGCCCTGGGCGGCCGTGCTGCTGAGGATGTGGTGTTCGGCTACGCCGAGGTCACCACTGGTGCCGGCGGCGACATCCAGCAGGTGGCCTCGATCGCCCGCCAGATGGTCACCCGCTTCGGCATGAGCGATCTGGGCCAGGTGTCGTTCGAGGCTGGTAACCAGGAAGTGTTCCTGGGCCGCGACCTGATGACCCGCAGCGACGGTTCCGATCGCCTGGCCAGCAAGATCGACGATGCCGTGCGCCAGATCGTGCAGACCTGCTACGCCGACACCGTGAAACTGGTGGCGGAACACCGCGAATGCATGGATCGCGTGGTGGAGCTACTGATCGAGAAGGAGAGCCTCGATGGCGACGAATTCCGCGCCATCGTGGCCGAGTTCGCCGAAATCCCCGAGAAGGAACGCTTCTCGCCATTTCTCGAGCGTGCGGCGAGCGCCACACCAGCCTGATTAGGCCTGAAACTGCTACGCCAGCAGAAAGCCCGCGGTGCGAACCGCGGGCTTTTTTGGTGGCCTGCTAATCCATGGGGCAATCCGCTCAGACAGGCCGTACGGGCCGCTTGTCGATCACCTTGTCGATCAGGCCGTACTCCACGGCCTCAGCCGGCGACATGAAGAAGTCGCGGTCAGTGTCTTCCTCAATGCGGGGCAGCGGCTGCCCGGTGCGATCGGCAAGCTCCTGGTTGAGCTTCTTCTTGAGGTACAGAATCTCGTCGGCCTGGATGCGGATGTCGCTGGCCTGACCGCGGGCACCCCCCAGGGGCTGGTGGATCATGATCCGCGAGTGGGTGAGGCTGCTGCGCTTGCCCTTGGCACCGGCACAGAGCAGGAAGGCGCCCATGGAGGCGGCCAGGCCTACGCACACGGTCTGCACATCGGGCTTGATGTGCTGCATGGTGTCAAAGATGCCCAGGCCGTCGTAGACGGAGCCACCGGGGGAATTGATGTAGAGGAAGATGTCCTTGTCGGGATCTTCCGCCTCCAGGAACAGCAGCTGGGCCACGATGCGGTTGGCGGATTCAGCTGTCACCGGTTCGCCCAGGAAAATGATCCGCTCCCGCAGCAGCCGGGAATAGATGTCGAACGCCCGCTCCCCTCGGCCCGACTCTTCGATCACGATCGGGATCATCGACACGGAGCAGGAAGCGGCTTTGCGGATCCTACTGAGACTGGGGCATCTGCAGCGCTAGGGTCGCCCCACCTTGAACCCTTGAGCGTGGGCGCCAGCCAGACCGTTGCCGACAGCAAGCGGGCCTTTCATGCGGCGTTTCCCCATGTGATCGCCCCCCTCTACCGCCGCCTGGTGGACGAACTGCTGGTGGAGTTGCACCTGCTGAGCCACCAGAAGGGCTTCCAGGCCGATGGCCTGTTCGCCGTGGGGCTCACCCAGGTGTTCGACAGTTTCTCCAAGGGCTACCGGCCGGACGAGCAGCGCGAACCCCTGTTCGCCGCCCTGTGCAGCGCCAATGGCTTTGACCCCACCCAGCTGCGCCAGATGGCCGCGGACGCGGTGGCCAGCGTGGGGCACCACAGCCTCGAAGAGGTGAAGGGCTGGCTCTCCAACCGGGGCGACGGCGCCCCGGCCCCGATCGCCGGCCTGCTCTCCGGCGTACAGCGCCCGGACTTCCACTACTCACGGCTCGTGGCCGTGGGGCTGCTGAGCCTGCTGCAGAGCGCCCGTGGCGCCGAAGCCCTGGAGCCCCAGGCCCTGCGCAGAGCCGCCCACGAGATCGGAGAGGCCATGGGCCTGATCAAGGACCGGGTGGACAAGGACCTGGGCCTCTACGCCACCAACATCGAGAAGATGGCCCAGGCGGTGGAGCTGATGGAGGAAACCCTCGCCGCCGATCGGCGCCGCCGGGAGCGGGCCGAGAGCCAGGGTTCTGCAGCAGAGGAAGCCAGCTAAGGCTTCAAATCCAGGCGCCCCGCCAGGGCGCTCTGGCGCTCGCCGGCACGGCCACTGGCCGTGCGCCCCAGCAGCTGCAGCTCAGCGGACCGGCGCACCACCAGCGGCAAGCTCTCCGGCAACAGTGACGCCTTCACCATCGCTTGGGGGCGCAGCCGCAGGCGCCAATCAGCCGAGGGGATCGCCGCTGCCACTGTGGCTTGGGTGGGCACGGGCCCCAGGAACAGCAGCAACTGGGGGGCACCGGAGGCCTGGAACCAGCGCCAGCCCCCCACCACCATGCCGTCCTCCCGGCTCCAGGTGCTGGTGGGGGCGGTGGAGGCCGGTCCGGGCACCTGCAGGGCCTGGCCGGTAGGGCCGAGCTCCTGCTCCATCAGCCCTTGATCCAGCAGGGCCTTGCGCAGGCCCGCCAGCAAGGACGACCATCGGCTGCGATCCGATCCCAGGGGCACCTGCAGCTCCAGCCCTGCCTGGAAACTGCCCGTGGGCACGGCCCTAAGCCGCAACTGGAAGGGCGTGCGCTCCAGCAGCGTGAGCTCCTGCGAACCGAGTCCGTAGGTTTGGGCCAGAGATTGGCGCACCAGTTGGCTGCTGAGCAGTCCGCGGGTGAGCAGCTCGAGGCGCCGGCCCTGCAACTCCAGCAACAGGGGTGCTGGCAGCGGTTGCAACACCGGTTCGGATAAAGGAGTAGGAGCTCGAGACAACAGCCCCTCAGTGGCATCCGCCTCCCCTTGCCAGAGCAGGGCCTGACGCTCGGAACGGAGCAGCAGGCAGCCGTGCTGCAGGCTCTGCACGACGGGAGCCAGCGGGCCGAGCATCTGGCCCAGGGCGGTGCCGTTCCAGAGCACGGCCTCCCGCTGACGCAACTGGGCGCTGCAGCGCTGCTCCATGCCCCGCGGGGCGCGGCGGGTCACCTTGAGCTGATCCTGCAGCAGCTGGCGCGCCAGGGGGTCGGGTGCCACCACCAGCAGATCATCCACACGCAGACCATTGGCGGGCAGGGGGACGTTGGCTGGAGCATGGAGCACCAGGTAGGCGCCGGCATCCCCATGCCCCCCCCAGAACTGCCACCACAGGCGCCGTTGCTGGCGCCACAGCCGCTGGGCCGAGGCCTCGCCCAGGCGTTGGCGCCAGAGGGGAGGAACGGGTTGCCCCGACGCCGAGGCAAAGCTCTGCACCATCGCGGCAGCTCCCACCAGCCGATCCAGGCCCGAGGCATTACTACGGGGAAACAGCCCAAGCACCAGAGCTGGAGCGACCACCAACAGGGCCGTTGTGAGGCTGGTGAAGCGCAGGGGCAGCTTGCTCAGCTTCAGGCGCATGCCGGCTCCCCATAGAGCGTGGTGCGCACCCGTACGGGCCGCCCCAGGGAGCGTGCAGCCTGCTCCAGCTGCTGCGGCGACTGGCAGGTGCCGCCCTGGGCCCCGGCCATGGAGGTGATCGATTCCTCCATGAGCGTTCCGCCGAGATCGTTGCAGCCCCAGCGCAGAGCTTCCGTGGCTCCCTCCAGGGTGAGCTTCACCCAACTGGGCTGGTGATTCACAAACCAGGGCCCCAAAAGCAGCCGCGCCTGGGCCGTGAGGGCCAGCATCGCCTCCTGGTCAGGCTGGTCACGGCCCACCCGTTGGCGCAGGGGTGCGGGTGCGGAGGCCCCGATAAAGGGAAGCAACACGAACTCGGTGAAACCCATCTGCTGATGCTGCCAGGCCCGTTGCTGCAGGGCCACGAGGGTGAGCAGGTGAGCGGCGCGGTCGGCAGGGCGCTCCAGATGGCCAGCCATCAGCGTGGCGGTGCTCGGCAGCCCGGCCGCATGCACTTCGCGGATCACGGCACACCACTGGCGGGCCGTGAGCTTCTCAGGGCAAAGGCGGCGCCGGATCCGCTCACTGAGCACCTCAGCTGCCGTGCCGGGAACGGACCCCAGGCCCGCCTGCTTCAGAGCTGCGATCACCTCCACCAGGGGCAGCCGGTCCTGCTCGGCGATGAACAGCAACTCCTGGGGAGAGAAGGCATGCAGATGCAACCCGGGGGCCGCATCACGGCAGGTATGAAGCAGCTGCACGTAGTACTGAAGGGCAGAGCCCTGGAGCCGCGCCTCGGGGTTCAGGCCGCCCTGCAGGCAGAGCTCTGTGGCACCGAGGGCCTGGGCCTCTGCCGCTCTGTCCTGGAGGAGCTCGAAGGAGTGCCAATAGGCCCCTGCTTCGCCGGGATCCCGGCGGAACGCGCAGAAGCTGCAGTGCTGAATGCAGTGGTTGGTGACGTTGAAGTTGCGGTTGACCACGTAGGTCACCGCCTCACCCACCAGCTGAGCACGCAAGCCATCGGCGGCCTGGCGCAACGAGGAACTGCCGGGCGTCTCCAGCAAGAGCAGGGCAAGGTTTGCCGCGTCTTGCGAAGCCGGATCTCGGCGAAGTGCAGCTTGAAGCTGCTGTTGAAGCGC
>JBIIQU010000064.1:0-6310 GCA_044341905.1 Vulcanococcus sp.
CCGTGCTGGCCCAGGTGGGCCTGCAGGGGGTGCCGCTGCAACAGGCGCCCGAACGGCTCAGTGGCGGCCAGCAGCGGCGCCTGGCCCTGGCGGTGCAATTGCTGCGCAACCCCCAGGTGCTGCTGCTGGATGAACCCACCGCCGGCCTCGACTGGTCGGTGCGCGATGAGGTGCTGCACCTGTTGGAAGCGCTCAGCCGCGACCGGGTGCTGCTGGTGGTGACCCACGAGCCGGAGCTGTTCGACGGACTGGTGGAGCCCGGCCAGGCCTGGCGGCTGGAGCAGGGGCTGCTGGCCCAGATGCGTTGAAGCACCGGAGGCGCTGAATACAGTGCCCTCACTGGATTCGAGGAGCAAGCGGCGGGATGCGAGATCAACTGGTACGCGCCACCGCTGCCGGGGGCGGCATTCGACTGGTGGCCGTGAGCACCACCAGCTGCCTGCGCTATGCCCGCCAGCGCCACCAGCTCTCCTTCCTCACCACCGCCCTGCTGGGGCGGGCGATGACCGCCGGCCTGCTGCTGGCCAGCTCGATGAAGGTGGCCCATGGCCGGGTGAATCTGCGGATCGCCTCGGATGGCCCCCTGCGGGGCCTGATGGTGGATGCAGGCCGTGACGGCAGGGTGCGGGGCTATGTGGGTAACCCGGGCCTGGAACTCAACCTGGTGAGTGATGCCGATGGCACGCCCCACTTCGATTTCAAACAGGCCGCTGGCACTGGCTACCTGCACGTGGTTCGCGATCTGGGGGAAGGGGAACCGTTCAGCTCCACGGTGGAATTGGTGAGCGGCGGCATCGGTGAGGACGTGGCCTCCTACCTGCTGCACTCCGAACAGACCCCCTCGGCGGTGTTCGTGGGCGAACAGCTCGACAGCAGCGGCGTGCATCACGCCGGAGGGGTGTTGGTGCAGGTGCTGCCCAAGGCCGCCCGGGAACCGGCCCTGGTGGCCCTGCTGGAAGATCGCTGCCGCGAGGTGAGCGGCTTCAGCCAACGGCTGGCGGAATGCGAGGGCAACCTGCAGGCCCTGCTGGAAGATATTTTTCCCGACCTCGATCCCCAATTGCTCGAGGATGCCGAGGCCCAGCAGGAGGTGCACTTCCACTGCCCCTGCAGCCGCCAGCGCAGCGTCAACGCCCTCAAACTTCTGGGCCGCACTGAACTCAGCGACATCCTTCAGGAAGATGGCAAGGCAGAACTCACCTGCCACTTCTGCAATGAGATCTATGAGGTTGGCGCCGAGGAACTACAGGAGCTAATCGACGAGCTGAACCCGGTCACCGCCTAACTTCTCACAACCAACAGCTTGTGGCAGACAAGTGCAGCAAAGAGCAGCTGGAGCGAAGAATTCTGAGTGATATCAAGCTTGTCACCCACAGCGATCACGGGATGACCGGGCTTGACGCGGCGGCTTCAGAGAGGCTCATCGGTCTACACCGATGTGTCAGATAGTCTTTGGAACTGGCAATGTGATTTAGCTCGATCGGGCTGTCGGGCGCGAGTCCTAACGCGCATAGTCTGCGAGCGTATTAATAGCCGAGTCATCCCTCTGACAGGCGGGCAGAATAGGGACTGGAGCCATTCCTGAAGGTTGATGAGGATGGCGAGTGGGCACAGACGCCGGACGTCTTTCCTGCTGTGCGGTCCAGAGCGATTGGTCCACAGCATTGCGGCAGATTGATGGGCGGCTACCACCACGCGACGGCTGCTGATGGCATCACTGCTTCCATGTGGGGAAACGGCAAGCCAGAGCAGAAATTCCAGGACCCCGTGCATGAAGCCTGGCTACACGATCAGATGTGACGCGATGACACCTTTATCGTTTACCCAACGGGAGTACTAAAGAGCATGGAGCTGGAGGGAGTGGTTTTCTATGGTCGCTTGGGCCAGCTGGCCCTACAGATGTACGGGCTCGACCAGGAGCTGCAGCTCTGGCAGGGGCGCACCGTGCTCGACTGCCCTGGTGGTCCGAGTTCAATGGCCGCGCTACTGGCGGCCGCAGGGATCGATGTGATCGCCTGCGACCCGCTCTATGCCCTGAGCAATGCCGATCTCCGCCAACGCAGCATCGACGATCTGGAGCTGTCGATCGCCAAGTCGGCCACCAGCACCATGCTGCGACCCGGCTTTGATCTGGACCGGGTACGGCGTAACCACCTTGAGGGCCTGGAGTTATTTCTGACCGATCGCGAGGTCCATCCTGAGCGCTATGTCGCGTGCTCCCTCCCGCAGCTTCCATTTGCCAGCGGAAGCTTTGATCTAGTGCTGAGTGGGCATCTGCTGTTCAGCTACGCGCCGGTCGACGACGGCGGCCTGATGACAGGCGTCGGTCTCGATCTGGATTGGCACCGCAGGGCATTGGCTGAGCTGTGCCGGATGAGCCGCGGCGAAGTGCGCCTTTATCCCGCCCACACTCAGACGTTTCCAGCCAAGCCACACCCGTACGCCGAAGCACTGCTGGCGGAGCTTTCTCCGCCCTGGCGCGGCAACTTTGCCCCTCGCCCCTATGACCAGGGCTTCAGTGGCTTCACGGATGGCCTACAGCTCAGTTGTCTGCCAGCACCTGCACCTTGAGCAGGGCATGTTGGTCAGCAAGAGCATCAAGCCGCCCTTGGTGCAACCGTGAGGAACCCAGCGCTTTGTGTCACGTCAGGGCCTGCCGACCAGACTGTGGGCCATCAGCGCCCCACCCTGCAGGCTGAACGATGACCCACCTGGAACAGGCCATGGCGGCGGTGCGCCGGCATCTGCTGCCCTTTTTGTTTGTCCTGTACGTTGTCGCCTACCTCGATCGCGTCAACGTCTCCTTCGCTGCCGCAGATGTCTCGAAAGACCTGGGACTGAACAGTGCCAGCTACGGCGCCGCCGCAGGGATTTTCTTTCTGGGCTATGTGCTGTTTGAAGTTCCGAGCAATCTGATCCTGAACCGTGTCGGTGCCCGGAAATGGATCAGCCGCATCCTGCTGAGCTGGGGGGTTGTGGCCGCTCTGATGGCTTTCGTCACCACCGCAGAGCAGTTGTATGGACTGCGCTTTGTGCTGGGGGTGGCCGAGGCGGGCTTCTTCCCTGGGATCGTTCTGTTCCTGAGCCAATGGGTTCCTTCAGAGCAACGAGCCAGAACAATGGCGGGTTTCATGCTGGCCATCCCCGTTGCAGGTTTATTGGGTGGACCGATCTCCGCGCTGCTGCTGTCACTGCATGGAATGGGTGGCCTGGAGGGTTGGCGTTGGTTGTTTCTGTTTGAGGCACTGCCTGCCATCGTCTTGGGGGTAGTGGTGTGGCAGCGGCTGCCCAACCGCCCCCGCGAGGCCCGATGGCTGGCTCCAGCAGATGCAGAGGCGCTGGAGTCACAACTCGAGGCGGAACGCAGAGTCAGCGAGGAGTGTCATCAACAGGTGCATGGCCTGGCAGCGGCTTTCGCCGAGCCAAGACTGTGGCTGCTCTCCCTGGTGTACGTCGGTGTTGCGACCGGCTTCTACGGCTTCAGCTTCTGGATCCCTCGGTTTGTTGGCGAGGCCCTTTCGATGGCAACCCCATCGCCGGCGCTCGTGAACCTGATCAGTGCCATTCCTTATGGGATGGCCGTCATCGCCATGCTCCTAGTGGGCAGATCTGCTGATCGCCAGCAGAAGTACAGGCTGCATGTGGCGCTGCCCCTAGCCATTGCCGCGGCAAGCCTTGCTCTGGCGATTGCCAGCGATGGCGTGCTGCGTTTGGTCCTTATCAGTGTGGCCACGGCTGCAGCCTTCAGCTGCCTTGGGCCGTTCTGGGCTATCCCACCCCAGTTTCTCGGTGGTCGCGCTGCTGCTGGAGGTATCGCCACGATTAACTCAGTGGGCAACATCGGAGGTTTTCTGGCGCCCTTTGTGATGGGCCGGTTGATGTTGCGGTCCAATGGCGACGCCCTGGCTCTGGGCAGCCTGGCGGCCGTGCTTCTGATGTCGGCTGTTCTGGCCCTGGCCTTGCAGCCAACAAAGGCTCTCAATGCCCGCTGATGCTGCAACAAGATTGAGGCACTACATCCAACCCCGCATCGTCGTTAGGAGGAAGAGATTGAGCATGCACGAGCTCAGCATCACTTCAGCGATGAAGGCAGTCGAACCCGGAGACATCCTGGCAATCACCCAGTGAACCAGGCCACTGTTCGTCCACCAGTCAGAGGCGATTTGTGGGGCCTGTCACAGCACAGTTTGCCTGCTTGTTGCAGCACCACTTCTGCAATCAGATCTAGGAGGTGAAAGGCGGCGAACCGCAGGAGCTGATTGACGAGCTCAGCACCGCGGCTCGGCCTGAGTCAGGCCAGCAGCAGGGCCCCCAGGATCAGCAGCACCAGCGGTGGCAAGCTCTGCACCTGAGCCGGGGCCAGGGGCAAACCCAGGGGGAGGGAGGGATCAATGGCCCGCAGCAGCAGGCCCCCCAGCACCAGGCCCACGCTGAGCAGCAGGAAACTCCAGCCCACAGCCGGGAGGAACTTGCCGTTGCGGCGCTGCAGGTTCACGGCGGTCATCACCGTGGCCAGGGCCAGCAACAGCTCTGCAGAGGTGGCAGGGGTGAGCAGCAGCAACGCCACCAACACAGAGCCCACCCCGAGGGGGAACCAGCGCTCACGGCCCACGGCCAACTCCAGGCTCGGCACCGAAAACTTCGGACGTGGCAGGGAAGGCAGCGACGGCATCGCCGGCAGATTGGGCCGCACCGGAGGGCTGGCCAGGGCCGGCCGTGTGGCTTCCCGCTGGGAGGCGTTGAGGGCAGCTGAACTCACCTTGCCCTGCTGGCGCTCCTTCAGACGGTCCATCAACACCGCGTCGTAGGCGGCCTCCACCCGGGCCCGGGCCTGGGGATCCTCCCCCAACTCGGAGAGGCGGTCGCGCTTGGCCTGTTGCACCGCATCAAAGCTGGCGTCCGGGCTGATTCCCAGGCGTTCGTAAGGGGATGGCAGTGGGCCACCGGCCGCTGGATCAGCTCCCTGGTTCATGCCTGCAGGCCCACAGCGTGGCAACGTGAATCGAGCGTATCGAGGCGCAGCTCAGAACAGGGGCTCACTGTGGTGATAGCCAGCTTCCTGTTGCAGGCGGCGGCGCTGCAGCTCGGCCTCTTCGGTGCGCAGCCAGCAGCGGCGCTTGAGCAGGGGCATCTGCGGCGGCAGGTGGCTGCCCTCCCGCATCTCAACGCTGGAGCCACCAGGAACGAAGTTGACGTAATCGCAGCCCCCGTCTGCGCGGGGCCGCACCAGCCAGAGAGGTCTCGCCATCGGGATGACAGGTGCTGTGACCTTTCGTTGTAAAGAAGTCTGGCGAAGCTGCAGGGCGACCGTGGGGCGGCAACCCCTACTGGGAAGGCCTAGAGGGCAATCGGCTCCACACCGCTCACCACCGGGGCCACGGCGCTCAACTCGAGATCGGGGTGGTCTTCCGCCAGCTGGTTGAGGTTCCAGTCGTTCTTGAACAGCAGCACCGGCCGGTCCCAGGCATCGCGCACGGTCTTGCAGTTGAAGATGCGGCCCACCTGCTCCAGCGCTGGCCAGCCGCCCACCACCCAGCGGGCCACGGAGAAACCCAGGGGTTCGATGCGGGTCTGCACGCCATATTCATTTTCCAGGCGGTACTGCACCACTTCCAGCTGCAACTGACCCACGGCCGCCAGGATCGGATCGCGCTTGCTCTGGTCGGTGTCATAGAGGATCTGCACCGCCCCCTCCTCGCGCAGTTCATTCACCCCCTTGCGGAAGCTCTTGAAGGCGGAGGGGTTGGGGTTGCGCAGCCAGGCGAAGATCTCGGGGCTGAAACAGGGGATGCCCTCGTACTCCACCCTGGGGCCGAGATAGAGGGTGTCGCCGATGGCGAACATGCCGGGGTTGTTGAGGCCGATCACATCGCCGGGATAGGCGTCCTCCACCACCTCACGGTCCTGGCCGAACAGCTTCTGGGGACGCGATAGGCGGATGGTCTTGCCGGTGCGGGCGTGCTGCACCGTCATGTCCTTCTCGAACTTGCCGCTGCACACCCGCACAAAAGCCACGCGGTCGCGGTGGCGGGGGTCCATGTTGGCCTGCAACTTGAACACAAAGCCACTGAAGCCAGGGCGGATCGGATCCACCTCACCGGCGCTACTGGTGCGGGCCACCGGCTTCTGGGCCAGCTCCAGGAAGGCATCCAGGAAGGGCCGCACCCCAAAATTGGTCATGGCGGAGCCGAAGAACACTGGGCTGAGCTCACCCGCATGCACCAGCTCCAGATCGAGGTTGGCGCCGGCCCCATCCAGCAGCTCCAGCTCCTCGAGGGCCGTGGCCAGCAGGTCCGGCTCCACCAGTCCA
>JBIIQU010000065.1:0-6259 GCA_044341905.1 Vulcanococcus sp.
ACCAGTGGGCGTCGCCGCTGCAGGCCCAGTGGCGACGCTCATCCAAGCCGGCCATGGCGGGTGCCAGGGCATCGGGCAGCTGGCCTGGATCGTTGTTGAGCAGTTGGCTGAGGCCCTGATACGAAAACCCGTAGGTGCCGACTCGGCCATTGCACCAGCGTTGGCTGCGCAACCAGCCGAGGGTTTCGGCTCCATCGGCAGCCTCCTGGGCGAAGCCCCCGAACTGGCCGTCCGAGCAGCCCCGACCTCGCACGTCTTGAACCACCACGGCGTAGCCATGGCTCGCGTACCAGTGCGGGTGCGCATAGGTAATCGTGGAGGCAATCGCCCGGCCGTAGGGCTGACGCATCAGCAGGGTGGGCCAGGCCCCAGGGCCGGTGGGGCGCCACACCCGGCCCACCAAGGCCGTGCCGTCGCGGGTGGTGAACCGCGCGTCGCTCACGTCAATGCTCGCGAGGCCCTGCGGCACCTCAGCGCACGTCGGGGCAGTGCAGACCCACGACGTAGGTGCTGAGGATCTCCGCGTCAGTGGTGCTCAGGCCCTGGCGAGTCGCCAGCTGGGCCACAGCCTGGGGCGAGGTGTAGGAGAGGCCCTGGGCATTGAGGGCGCGCAGCTCGCCGCACAGGGCCTTGGCCCGTTGGGGGTTCTGCTTGACGGATTCCAGTAGCGAGGAGTTGGCCAGAGCGGGAGCAGCCGCCAGGCTGGCCAGCAGAGCGGCTGCCAGGGGCAGGCTGCGGGACAGGCGATGGGTCACGGCGGTGGCGGGCCGGGTGGCCTGCCGGGAGGGAGTGCCTCCATTTCAGTGGTGGGTGCATGCCGCCCACGGCGGGTGTAGGTCAGTTCCCGGAGCGACTGGACGCCGCCTGGGCCTGCCCAATCCAGCGCCTGAGGGTGGCGGCTGTCACCCGCGCTGGGGCCATGCCCAGCAGGGAGCGTTCCAGGCGCCCCAGCTGGGTGAGCAGTTGCTGGGGCGAGGCCTCCGCCAGCCCCTTGCAGCTGGCGATACCGGCATAGAGCAGCAGGGCCGCCTCCTCAGGTTCCAGGCCCACCTGCACCACCAGCCGGGCCTGGCCCCGCAATTTGATCAGCTGCCGTTCCAGGGCCCCGCTGCTGCGGCAGAGCTGGCGCAGTTGGGCATCCGTCTGCAGGGCCAGTTGCTCCCAGCTGCTGATGCCGGCAGCCTCAAGCGCGCCCTGTTCCTTACGGAAATGGCTCGGCAGCGGGTAGAGGCGAGCGGCGCTCAGGGCACCAGCGTGACGCTGCCGTCACGCAAGTCGCGGATGGCCTCGGCCAGGATCACGGGCCGATCGCTACCGGCACCGGCGGGCTCCACCCGGCGCAGCCGCACATGCACCAGGTCGTCGTCGGTCTTGCGGCCGCTGCCCCGCAGGTTGAGGGCCACCTGTTCCACGCTGGGCAGGAACGCTTCGGGCTCCATGCTGGCTGGGGCGGCCGCGATCACCAGGTCGCTGCCGTTGTCGTACACCACCGGCACGCTCACGGCCCCCACCACCTGGGCCCGGGGTGTGTAGCTGATGGCGAAGGCCAGGCAAGACAGCGACAGCAGCACCGTGAAACTGGTGACGCCCACCAGGCGGAAGCGGATGCCCCAGCGGGCCACAAAGCCCACCACCGTGAGCACGGCCAGCACCCCACCGGCGATCCCAAGCCATTGGCCAGCCGTCAGCAGCAGGGGATCGGCAGGCATGTCGGATCGGGGGGCAGGAAAGATCACCTTTATATTGCGGCCTCCTCAGCCGCTGACTGCCACGGGCCGATGGGGCTGCAGCCTGAGGATTCCACCGCTTCTTTCCCCGGCACCCTGCGCCGTGTGGTTCCCGGCCTGGCGCTGGCCTCTGGCCTGCTGGGCGCCGCCTGGCTGGGCGCCGATGCGGCGGGAGCTGCCCTCTACCGCCAGCTCAAGCCCTGGCTGGAACGCCAGGCCGGGCGCGCCATGGGCCATCCCCTCGAGCTGGGCCCCTATCAGGGCCTGAGGCCCTGGGGACTCAGTGCTGGGCCCAGCCGCTTTCAGCCCGGGCCTGATAACCCCTCCACCATCACCGTGTCCGGGGTGTCTGTGGGGTTCGACCCCCTGCGCAGCCTGGTGCAGCGCGCCTGGGTGCTGCCGCTCCAGCTGCGGGAGGCCCGGGTTCAGCTGCGCCGCAACAGCCGCGGCTCCTACTGGAGCCTGGGGGCGATGGCTCCGGGCCGCGAGCCGCCCCGGCTGTCCCTGCGCCTCCACCTCCAGGGGCCAGCCGAGGTGACCCTGGCGTCTGCTTCTGGTGCACCGCTGCGCTTCGGCCTGGAGGGAGAGAGCGAGATCCAGTTGCGCCGCCATCAGATCAGCCTTAACGGCGCGGCGCGGCTAGCCCAGGGCGGCCAGTTGCGGTTTATGGCCGCCGGCAACTGGCAGAACCGCTCCTGGCGGGCATGGCTGATGCCGCAGCAGCTGCCCCTGGCTCCTCTTGTGCCTTTGCTGCCCGGTGGCCTGCAGCGCCAGCTGTCGAGCCGGCTCGACGGCCGCGTGCATGGCCGGATCCTGCTGCAGCAACCGGGGAGGTTGGCATCGGCCCGCGCGGCAGCCGCCCCGCGTTGCCAGGGGGGGCTCGCCATTGATGGGGCTCAATGGCGTTGGGGGGTCTTGCCGGCACCGCTCCGGGCGGATCGCCTGGACCTGGGCTGCGAGGCCCAGCGCTTGCTGCTCAGGCGTTCCACTTTGCGCATGGGGGCTTGGCAGGGCCAGTCCCAGGGCAGCTTTGCCCTGGCGGGTGCCCAGGCCGGCCGTCTGCAGCTGCGGCTCGAGGCCCGCAACCGGGCAGCGGGCCACCGGTTCCGGGCGGATTTATCGGGCCCTTGGCGGCACCCCGACCTGCGCCTCAGCGGCAGCCTGCAGGGGCCCAAGCTGAGGGGGCAGGCCCCCCGCCGGTTTGATCTGCTTGGCCTGGTGGCCCTGGAGAGCCGCAGGGGCTTACGCCTGGACCTGCGCCAGCTCAGCCTGCGGAGTGGCGCCAGCCAGCTGCGGGCCAAAGGCCAGCTCTGGCCTCGCCTGGCCGTGGCTAGCGACCCCTTCCCCCTGGGGGCCGATCTGCTGACACTGCACCCGGCGTTGCGCCAGCTCCTGGGCCCCTCAGCCCAGGTGAATGCTGAGCTGCAGCTCAGCGGCAGCCTGCCCCAGCCCCAGCTGGCCCTGGCCCTGCGCCAGCCCAACAATCCCCTGCTCGGTTCCACCCGAGCGCGCCTGCGTTGGGCCGCTGGCCTGCTCACGCTCGAGAGCCTGCGCTCCCCCGAGCTCACGGCCCAGGGAGAGCTCCCCCTGGGCTTCAAGCGCGGCCGTGGGCTTCAGAT
Organism: Vulcanococcus sp.; assembly: GCA_044341905.1. Classification (GTDB taxonomy): domain Bacteria; phylum Cyanobacteriota; class Cyanobacteriia; order PCC-6307; family Cyanobiaceae; genus Vulcanococcus. The sequence continues at coordinate 3,347 of JBIIQU010000065.1, forward strand.
CGGCGCCTTGCGCCTGCAGCTGGATCTACGCCGCTATCCCCTGGCCCGCCTGGCGCCACTGATCGGCTCCACGCTCCAGGGACAGTTCGATGCCTGGGGATCGATCAGCGGGTCGCTCCAGGATCTGCGGCCCGCTCTCCAACTCGTGGTGCAGGCCCCTGGGGCCGGCCCTGTGCTGCTCAACGAAACCTGGAGCGGTGCCCTCACGGCCCGCAGCGGTGGCGGGGGCGACCTGCGGCTCGTGCCCCAGGCCCCCGCAGCCCCCGGCACCCTGGAGGCCCTCCTGGATCGCCGCTGGCTTCCCCGTGCCGTGCAGCTGAGCCGGGGCGGCGGCAGCCTCCGCTTCAGCGGCAGTCCCAGCCGCTACGTCTGGACCTCGTCGGCCTTCCCCTTGAACGGCCTGCAGCTGGCCATGGGGCCGCGCTCCACCCGCCAACCCCTGCAGGGCAACCTCAGTGGCCGGGGGGTGCTGGATCTGCAGCCCCTGTGGATGCGCGGCACGGTCCAGGTGGACCAGCCTGCGCTGCTGGGGGTGCGCGGACGCCGGCTGGTGGCCAGCGGCGAGTACCGGGATCGTCGTTTCACGGTGAATGGCGCGCTGGATGCCGACCAGGACTCTCGCGTTGGCCTGCAGCTCAAGGGAGAGCGGGGTGGTGCGATCTGGAGCCGTTTCGAGGGGCGGCGGCTGGCCTCGCCCCTGCTGCGTCAGTTCCTCGCCGCCTGGCCCCTGTGGCGCGGTGATCCGCAACCACCCCCTGGAGCGGCAAGGGATCTCGGCACCCTGGTGATCGACACCCTGGGCGGCAGCCTCTCCGATCAACTGGCGGCCCTCGAGACAGCCAGAGCGCGCCTCGCGGCTGCGATGGCCGTGCGGAACGCCCCTGGGCGTCGCCTGGATCTGGCCGATCTGGAGGGGCTCGTGGATGCGGATCTCACCCTGCAGGGCCCCAGGGCGGATCGCCTGGTGCTCAATCTGGCGGCCCGAGGCCATCTGTGGCTGCAACGGGAGGATCGCGATCTGGCCCTCGGTGCTGAGCCCTTTACGGCTCGGCTGCAGGGCCCCCTGCGGCAGGGGGGAGGCAGTTTCAGCCTTGAGCACCTGCCCCTCTCCTTGCTGGCGTTGCTCTCGCCGGTGCCCGCCTCCCTGCGGGGGGGCTTGATGGCCCAGGGGCGCTACCAGCTGGGTGGTGCTCGCCCGGAGCTGGAGGCTTCCCTTGGTCTCCAGCAGGCCGAACTGCAGGGGCGTCCCCTCAGCCTCGAGCGGGGCCTGGTGCGCCTGGAGCCCCAGGCCATCGCCGTCGATTGGTCACTGCGCAGCGGTGGGGCCGCCAACAGCCTCGATTTGCGGGGTCAGGTGCCGCTCCAGCCCGATGCCACCGGCCTGGAGCTGAGGCTCTCCAGTCGTGGCGATGGGCTGCACTTTCTCTCCGCTCTCGGCGGCGAGGCCGTGAAGTGGCAACAAGGTGATGCCGACCTCCAGCTTCTGGTCCGCGGCAGCCTCAGCGATCCCATCGCCAATGGCTTCCTGCGCTTCAGGAAGGGTGTGCTTCGGGTGGCTGGCCAGACCATGCGCGATCTGGAGGCCACCGTGTTGTTCGATTTCCAGGAACTGGAACTGCAGCAGCTCACCGCCAGGGTGGGTCCCAGCGGTTCGCTCTCTGGCTCCGGTCAGCTGGCGCTGGTGCAGGAGCGAACGGCTGCCCCGCGGTTGCTCAAGCTGCAGTTGAAGCAGGCCCCCTTGGCCGTGCCGCGGCTGCGGGCCCAAGTGGATGGCACGGTGTTGGTGAGTGGGGCCCTGGTGAGACCAGTGCTCTCCGGAGAGCTGCAGCTCAGCCGTGGCAGCCTCAATGTTCAGCCCGGGCAGTTGGCCACTGAGACAGAGGCCCGGAAGCCCGTCAGCGTTCGGGAATTGCTGGAAGCGAAGTGGGACTTCCGCCAGCCCCTGCTCGTGATGGGTGCTGACCTGGAGAGCAACACCAGCCGAGATCTGCGCGAGACCGTTCCCAATCTGCCGTTGATCAGCCTCAACGGCCTGCGTCTGCGACTTGGGCCCGACTTGGCCGTGACGGTGCCCAACGTCCTTAACTTCAACACCGGTGGTGTGTTGACCCTCTCCGGTCGGCTGGATCCCTCCATTCAGGCCCGTGGGGTGGTGCGCTTGCTGAACGGTCGGTTGGGCCTGTTCACCACCACCTTCAGCCTCGATCCCAAGGCCCCCAACGTGGCAATCTTCACGCCCTCGCTTGGACTGATTCCCTACATCGACATCGCCCTGCGGACCCGTGTGTCGGACACCTTGGGCACGACCGACGCCAGCCGTTCCAACATTTACGACTGGAATGTGGCCGAGCCCACCAGCGCGATTGATCAACTGCGTCTGGTGAAGGTGATGCTCACCGCTACGGGCCCTGCTGATCGGTTGGCCGAGAACATCCGTCTCAGCAGCACACCGCCACTGCCTGAGGATCGCCTTCTGGCGCTGGTGGGCGGCAACTCGCTGGTGGGCCTGATCGGTGGCAATGCCGGGGCCGCTCTCGCCACGGTGCTGGGCCAGTCCCTGCTGTCGCCACTGGTGGGTGGGCTGAGCGAGGCCTTTGGCCAGAGGCTCACCTTCGCCCTGTACCCCACCTACTTCACCCCGGCGGAGGCCGTTGCGGTCGAAAACCGTTCCCGCCGCCTTCCCTCCCAGTTGGTGCTCGGTTCTGAGATCGGTTTAGACCTCACGGAGCGCTTCAATTTCTCGGTGCTCGCCGCCCCCAATCGCAGCGACATCCCCCCGCAAGTCACCGTCCGCTATCAGGCCAGTGATCTGCTGGGTGTGCAGACCTCCGTGGACACCGAGGGCCGCTGGCAGAGCCAGCTTCAGATTTTCCTGCGTTTCTAGGGTTGGTGGTTGCGCCCCCTGGCCCCGCT
>JBIIQU010000066.1:0-6249 GCA_044341905.1 Vulcanococcus sp.
CGTCGTCGGTGAGCACGGCGATCACCTGAAAGGGGATCTCCCGCCGCTGCAGCCAGCGGATGCCACGCATCACCGCCGCGTGGGTGGGCAGACCGGTGCGGGTGCGGCGATGGGCGTCGTGCAGGAAAGCAGGGCCATCCATGCTCACGCCCACATGAATGCCGTTGCGCTCAAAGCAGTCGCACCAGGCCGCATCGATCACCGTGGCGTTGGTCTGCAGCGACTGGTTGATCGTGTGGGGCGGCAGGCCATGGCGCTCCAGCACCCGCTGAATGCACGCGGTGGCCTGGTCGTAAAAGCTGATCGGCGCCGTCAGCGGCTCACCCGCATGCCAGAGCAGGGTGAAGCCACCGTCGAGATAGGGGCTCTCCAGCACCCGCTCCAGAGCCGCCTCGAGGATCTCCAGGGAGAGACGGCTGCGGTCGTCGCGGCTGGGCAGGTAGCAGTAGTCGCAATCGAGGTTGCAGAAGGGGGTGGGCTGCACCACCAACAGGCGCAGGGGCCCGAACGGCGTGGGCGACTTGGCTAACACCGGGCTCACCAGTGGTTCAGAAAGCCGCCATTGCGGAAACCACCGTTGGAGAAACCGCCGTTGCGGAAACCACCGTTGTAGAAGCCGCCATTGCGGAAACCGCCGTTGTAAAAGCCGCCGTTGCGGAAGCCACCGTTGCCCCAGCCCACCCCAGGGCCATTCACAAACACAACCGCCAGAGCATCGTCGGGCACGCCGTTGCTGGATGGCTCCCCAACCAGCTCCTGGCGCTCCCGCACCGCCTCGGCAATGCGCCGCAACCGCGACTCGACACTGCCTGCCGAGGGCTCATCGCCCAGATCCGGACGCCCGGCCATCCCGGTGGCCAGAGCCATCCCTGGGTCCATGGGCAGCGACGCCACAATCAGGAGGATGCCGAACAGGCGGGAACGGGAGAGGAACGCCATCGGAGCGGGGCCGAGAAGGTGGAACGAAACGGAAAGAACGAACAATGGCTAGCGGGCGCTGCTGGAGCCCGCGGCAACCGGCAGGGGGCGAATGGCTTCCACCCCTAACAGCACCGTCTCGAAGTAGGTGCGGATCTGGGCTTGGGAGAGCCGCAGCGAACTGGAGGGACCCACCCAGCGATCCACGGCGGCGACTGCCTCGGGCTGGCCATCCACATAGCCCTGCAGCAACTGGGCGATGGCCAAGTTCGCCAGGTTGCGGAAGGCGGAATCGTTCTCGGGCAGCGCACAGGCCACCGCGTAGCGCTCGTAGGGCAGGTCCGGGGTGAGTGCCAGCCCCTGGGCGCCAGCGGCACGGGTCTGGTTAGCCAGCAGCAGGGTGTCACCGATCACGCCCTGCACCTGGCCGGCCTGCAGGGCCTTGAAGGCTGCGGCCAGGTTGGGGAAGCGCACCGCCACGGCGGCGGGCTGCATGCCACGCAGCTCCGTTTCGGCCAGGGAGTTGGCCACCACGCCGATACGACGCCCCGCCAGGGCCGCTGGAGAGCCGTCAAAACGGCCCGCAGGCGCCAGCAGGCGCAGACCGGAGAGGGCAATCGGCAGGGTGTAATCCACCGTCATGTCCCGCTCCCAGGAGAAGGGAACGCCGCAGACCAGGTCCACCTTGCCCTCGGCGAGGCTCTGGCCCAGGGCAGCAGGATCGCTGATGGGCTGAAACCGCAGTTTCAGCGGCCGACCCACCGCGGCAGAGAGCTGGGCCTGAATGGTGCCGGCCACCAAGACGCCATAGCCCTGGAGCTGCCCCTGGGCATCGAGGCTGAGCAGAGGGGGCATGTCGGGCGAACCGGCAAGCACCAGCTCACCGGTACGGGCGGCGCGTTCCACCACGCTCTCGGCCCGGGCCTGGGCCATCGGAGCCAGCACCGCCAAGAGCGCCAGCACAGGGAGGCTGGCTGGCAGCAGGCGGAGCAGAGGCCTAAACGAGGGGCGAAGCAAAGGGAAACGCCGCGAAGTCCTGCCTCAATGTGGCCACAAGGGGCGGAGCTGGCGACACCACCAAGCCCTCTCGATAGGGTTTCTTCACGCAGGGGCGGGCTCAGGCGTCAAAGCGCATGCTCAGATCCAGCCAGGGGCTACGGGTGATCGGCGCACTGGTGGAGATCAGATCCAGGCCCGTGGCCCCGTAGGCCCGGAGCTGGTGCGGCTGCACGCCGGACGCCTCCAGCACCAGCCCACGCCCCTGGGCCAGCTGCCGCAAGCGCGGCACCAGCTCCAGCAGCTCATGGGGCGGGAATTCATCCAGCAGCACCGCATCAGCCCCAGCCCGCACCGCGGCTTCTGCCTCAGCAGCGGTTTCCGCCTCCACGATCACCCGGGCCGGCCAGGGGGCCGCGGCCCGCACGGCCGCCATCGCGGCAGCCACCCCCCCGGCCCAGGCCAGGTGGTTTTCCTTGAGCATGGCGGCGTCATCGAGGCCGAGCCGGTGGTTGAGGCCACCACCGCAGCGCACGGCGTACTTCTCCAGCACCCGGAGGCCGGGGCTGGTTTTACGGGTGTCGGCCAAGGCCACACCCGTACCCGCCAGAGCCACCACGAGCGCCGCCGTGGCGGTGGCGATGCCCGAGAGCCGCATGGCCAGGTTCAAGGCGGTGCGCTCGCCGGCCACCAGGGCCGCAGCCGGGCCCTCCAGCTCAAGCAACCGCTGGCCTGCCGCCACCGGCTCGCCATCGGCCACGAGCAGGCGCAGCTCCACGCCTGGATCCAGCAGGCGGAAGAGCGGCTCCACCAGCACGCCTCCACAGAACACCCCATCGGCTTTCGCCAACCAATGGGCTCTGCCGGTGCAGCCCGCCAGGGCAGCCGCCGTGAGGTCGCCGCGGCCCAGATCTTCCGCCAGCCAGGCGCGCAGCTGTTGCTCCAGCTGGGGAGTGAAGGGCAGGCAAGCGATGGTCATCGCCCCTCGGGGCCAGGCCTCCCCATGATGCGAGGCCATGGAGCTGTCCTGGCCGGCCCTCCAGAAGAACGATTGCCAAATTCTGGTGGGCGGCTTGAATCGAAGTAACCCCACAGTGATTGCCTTGGTCCGTCCACCCCTGCGCAACCTTCGTCCCCTGGCTGCCGCGGTGTTTTTAAGCCTCACGGCTCCCGGCACCACAGCCGTGATGGCCCAGGCGACCACGCCGTCCGTTCAAATCCTGGACGACAACATCACCCTGTCTCAAGTGGTCAAGGCCCAGGAAGGCTGGTGCAAAGCCCTGCTGCAGATCAGCGCTGATTACGCCAAGGGGGGGATCGCCAAAGCCAAGGCAACCGCCGCCCAGGTCATTGATCAGGCCTACGCCTACCAATACGGACCCGTGGCTTTCAAGCCCACCTTGGCCTCAGGAGAGCAGACCTTTCGCACCACCCGCGAGGGAGCACTTGCTTACTTTGTTGGCCATAATCCGAACTTCCCACAAGACAAGGGTTTCGCCCTCAAACCCTGGCGCACTTGCAAGATTGTGAACCAGGTGATTCAGCTCCATGGCTCCTCGGCCACCACCATGGGGAATGTGATCTTCACCGATGCCACAGGCAGCATCACCAGCGTTGACAAGACCTGGAGCTTTGTGAAGGAAACGGATGGCAGCGTGCGGATCGTGCTTCACCATTCATCCCTGAACTACGGCGGCTGAAGCTCATCTCGCAATCCACCACCGCCCGGCCCCAACCACGCTGGTGGGTTGCGGGTGACCTCGATGGCCTCCTGGGCCTCGGGCTCGACAACCTGATCCAGATCCTGCTGATCGTGGGCCTCTGCCGTGGCGTGCTCGGGTACCCCGACAGCCTGGTGTTCGGCACGATTCTGCCGGCCACGGGCATCAGCCTGGTGGTGGGCAACCTGGCCTACGCCCGCCAGGCCTTTCAACTGGCCAAGCGGGAGGGGCGCGATGACCGCACCGCCCTTCCCTACGGCATCAACACGGTGAGCCTGTTCGCCTACGTGTTTCTGGTGATGCTGCCGGTGAAACTGGCCGCCCTGGGCCGGGGCCTGAATGAAGCCGACGCCGTGACCCTCTCCTGGCAAGCGGGGCTGATCGCCTGCCTGGGATCGGGGCTAATCGAAGCGGCCGGAGCCTTCGTGGCCAACGCCCTGCGGCGCTGGTTACCGCGAGCGGCCCTGCTCTCCACCCTCGCGGGGATTGCCCTGGGCTACATCGCCCTGGGGTTCCTGCTGCGCACCTATGCGCAGCCCGTGGTGGGGCTAGCCGTGCTGGCCGTGATCCTGGTGGGCTACTACACCCCCGTGCGCTGGCCCATACCCGCCGGCCTGGTGGCTGTCCTGCTGGGCGTCGTGCTGGCCTGGACCACCGGGCTGATCCGCCTGAACCCGGTGGCCTGGCAGAGCAGCACTGCACTGATCGGCCTGCATCGACCGCAGCTGCAGTTGGAGGCGCTGTGGCAAGCCCGCAGCCAGCTGTTGCCATGGCTGGGGGTGATCGTTCCCATGGGACTGTTCAACGTGATCGGCTCCCTCCAGAATCTGGAGAGCGCCGAGGCGGCAGGCGATCGCTACCCGGTTCGGAGCTCCCTGCTAATCAACGGCATCGGCACCCTGGCCGCTGCTGCCCTGGGATCCTGTTTCCCCACAACCCTCTACATCGGCCATCCCGGCTGGAAGGCGATGGGGGCCCGGATCGGCTACTCCTGGCTCAACGGCGTTGTGATGGGAATCGCCTGCCTGCTGGGGCTGTTTGGGGTGATCGGCCAGCTGGTGCCGATCGAAGCGGGCATGGCCATCGTGCTCTACATCGGCCTGGTGATGGCCGCTCAGGCCTTCCAGGCCACCCCGTTGCGCCATGCTCCGGCCGTGGCCCTGGGTCTGCTCCCCGGGCTGGCGGGCTGGGGATCCCTGATGCTCAAGGCAGGGCTGCGGGCCGGCGGCAGCGGCACCGCCACGAACCCGTTTGGTCCAGCCCTGCTTCAGCCCCTGGCCCAGGCCGATGTGTGGGCAGCCGGAGCCTTTGCCCTGGAGCAGGGCCAGATCATCGCGGCCATGCTGCTGGCCGGGATGCTGGTGTACCTGATCGAAGTGCGGTTGCTGGCGGCGGCAGCCTGCGCCGCCATCGCAGCCGTGCTGGCCTGGTTCGGCGTGATCCACGCCTGGCAGTTCACGAGCGCCGACACCGTGCTGCAGCTGGGCTGGGGGGTGGGCCGGCCCTGGGCCCTGGGCTACGCCGTGATGGCCCTGGTGTTCCTGGCCGCCAGGCTGGGCCCAGGACGCTCGGCTATTTGCCAATACAGAAGCGGGCAAACACCCGATCCAGCACCGCCTCACTCACCTCCTCACCCGTGATTTCGCCAAGGGAGCGCACGGCGGCCCGCAGATCAATCGTCCAGAAATCCCAGGGGAGCTGCTGCTCGGCCGCCTCTAGCGAGGCCGCCAGGCTCAGCACCGCCGCCGCCGCCAGATCGCGCTGGCGGGCATTGAGGGCCACCTGCACCCCCTCCAGGGGGCCGACGCCACAGCGGCGCAGCAGCTCCGCCACCAGCTGATCGCGGCCCTCGCCCGTGAGGGCGCTGAAGGCCACATGGGGCGGCATCACGGGGGCGCGATCGGTCCCTGTCAGATCCGCCTTGTTGCCAGCCACCAGCAGCACGGCCCCCTCGGGCACCAGCTGGCGCAGCTGCTCATCCTCCGGCGTCCAGCCCAGGGAGAGGTCAAACAGCAGCAGCACCACATCGGCCGCCGCCAAGGCCTGGCGCGAGCGCTCGATGCCCAGCTGCTCCACCCGGTCGCTGGTGGGGCGGATGCCGGCCGTGTCGAGCAGGGTGAGCGGCACGCCGTCGAGCACCAGCTCGCTCTCAAGCAGGTCACGCGTCGTGCCGGGCAGGTCGGTCACAATCGCCCGCTCGCGGCGGCTGAGCAGGTTGAGCAGGCTGGATTTGCCCACGTTGGGCCGGCCCACAATCGCCACCCGCAGGCCGTCGCGCAGCAGCTCCCCCTGGCGGGCCTCCACCACCAGCTGCTCGAGCCCAGCCCGCACGTCGGCCAGTTCTGCCACCACCGCGGCGCCATCAAGAGGGGGCAGATCCTCCTCGAAATCCACCCGGGCCTCCAGCTCAGCCAACTGGTCCAGCAACCGCTCCCGCAGGGCGCCGATGCGCTGCTGCAGACCGCCGTCAATGCCGGCCATCGCCAGCTGGGCGGCCCGACGGCTGCGGGCCGTGATCATCTCGCTGATCGCCTCGGCGCGGGTGAGGTCGAGCCGGCCGTTGAGAAAAGCCCGCTGGCTGAATTCCCCGGGCTCGGCCCGCCGGGCTCCGGCC
>JBIIQU010000067.1:0-6182 GCA_044341905.1 Vulcanococcus sp.
TCACCAACGGTCATGCGCTCCTTGATGATCCGCTCGAGGCGGTTCAGGCCCACGCGCACCTGGTTCTGCAGCAGTTCGCCCACGGAGCGAACGCGTCGGTTGCCGAGGTGGTCGATGTCGTCGAGGGTGGCACCGCCCACATCGAGCTCGAGGTTGATCAGGTAATCGATCGTGCTCAGCACGTCCTCAGGGGTGAGGGTGCGGGTGGCGTCGGGGATGGTGAGACGCAGCTTCTTGTTGATCTTGTAACGACCAACGCGGCCCAGGTCGTAACGCTTGGGATCGAAGAAGCGGCTGTGCAGGAGAGTCTGGCCACCGCTCACGGAAGGGGGCTCACCCGGCCGCAGCTTTTTATAGAGCTCAAGCAGGGCCTGGTCTTCGGAGGCGATGCCTTCGTCGTTGGCGGCCTCGATCGACTTCTGGTAATACTCGGGGTGCCGCAGCTTGTCGAGAACATCGTTATCCGACAGGCCAATGGCCCGCATCAACACATGGGCGTTGATCTTGCGGGTCTTGTCAACGCGAACGTGCAGAAGATCGTTCTTGTCGGTCTCGAACTTCAGCCGATCTGGTTCACGATCACGCGCTCAGCACCATTAATGATGAAGGTGCCGCGCTCGGTCATCAGGGGCAGTTCCCCGATGAACACTTCCTGCTCCTTAATCTCGCCGGTCTCCTTGTTGACCAGACGGCAGGTGACATACATCTGGGACGCGAAGGTCGCATCGCGACGCTTCGCCTCTTCCACATCGTGGCGGGGGCGCTTCAGCCGGTACTCGCTACCGATGAAGTGCAGCTCCAGCTTGCCGGTGTAGTCGGTGATCGGGGAGAAGCTCTCCAGCTCCTCGATCAGGCCCTTCTCCAGAAACCATTTGAAGCTCGCGCGCTGTACCTCGACCAAATCGGGCAGGTAAGTGGCGGTCTTGGCGACCTGGATCGCGCTGCTCATGCGGTGAACCTGCAGGAACGGGTTGGACGGGGTAGGGGCCTGTTGCGCAGGCGGGGGAGGAGCTGACGGCGCCCGCAGGGCGCCCAGGGAAGACCAGCACAGGAATCGCCGCCCCCACAGAGGGGACGGCTGCCCTGCCAGCGGACCTACTCAGCTCGCTTCAACCCCGCCGAGAACGACAAAATGCACCGAAAAGACACAGCACCACGGACATGGGCGGGCACACCAGATCCCTGGTGGGCGCTTTCGGGCTGCAGCGAGCACGGATAAATCAGAACTCGCTGCCAGGCCAATAAAACATCATACACTGTGAAGCGCTGGCCCAAACAGGGCACAGGCATTAGCCGTGCTCTGCTGCGCCACTTGCGTCAGGGTCTCGCCACGCAGCTCTGCCACCCGAGCGGCCACGGCGGCCACGTAGGACGGCTCGTTGCGCTTGCCGCGACGGGGGACCGGCGCCAGGAACGGGCAATCGGTTTCGACCACGTAGCGATCGGCGGGCACCTGCTGGGCGCAGGCATGGGTGTCCTCCGCCTTTGGGAAGGTGACGTTGCCGCTGAAGCTGATGTAGAACCCAAGATCCAGGAACCCCTGCATCTCGGCGGGAGTTCCACTCCAGCAATGCATCACCCCCCGGGGGCAGAGGCCGGTTGCGGCCCGCTGGCGCAGCTCCGCCAGCATCGGCTCGGCCGCATCGCGGCAGTGCACGATCACCGGCAGATCCAGCTCCACCGCCAGGTCCAACTGGGGGCGCAGCATCGCCAGTTGCTGATCGAGGTTCGTGTCGCGGAACAGATCCAGCCCCAGCTCGCCGATGGCCACCACCCGGGGATCCGCCTGAGCGGCCTCCCGCAGCACCTGCTGGGTATCGGCCTGCCAATGCTCGCTGTCAAGGGGATGCACCCCCACGGAGTAGCGGAGCTCTGGAAAACGATCGGCTAGCGCACGAATCGCCGGAATCTCCGAGGGTTCCACACACGCATGAAGGAGGCGGCCCACACCGGCATCACGCCAGCGTTGGGCCACCTCCTCCAAGTCGTCGTCGTAATGGCGGAAGACGATGTGGCAGTGCGAATCAATCAGCGGGGCTGACAGGCTCTCGAGAGCCACGGCCGACGAGACCGTGCACTCTCGAATTCCCTGTCCTGCCGTCGCCACTGCCATCAAAGGGACTCAGGCCGTGACAGCAGGCTCAACGGCCTGCTTCACAGCAGCACTGAGGCGGGACTTCTGGTTGGCCCCGGTGTTGCGATGCAGCACACCCACCTTGACGGCCTTGTCGATCTTGCTGAAGGCGGCGTTGAGGCTGCTCTGCACGGCATCCTTGGCGTCGGCACCGGGGGCAGCGGTGTAGGCGCTGCAAGCGGTGAAGCAGCGCTTCATCAGCGTGCGCACGGCAGACTTGTAGGTGCGGTTGTGCAGCCGATTGCGCTCGGCAATCAGGATGCGCTTTTTCGACGACTTGTTATTGGCCACAGGCGGGATCGGCGCTCGAAATCAGCGCTAGCTCGGCGAACGGAAATCGTACCCCCTGGACCGACCAGCCCCCTGAAGGCGGCCCACTAGCTTGATCCTTCCTCTCACCCTCACCGGTGACCTTGGCCGTGAACACCCCCGCCGTCAGCAGCTCCCCCGCAGGCTCCTCCCAGGGGCTGCATCTGGAGGTGCTGCGCGATCTCGCGATCGCCGGCGAGCGGTTGGAGGCCATCGCCCAGCGCACGGGCAGCGGCCAGAGCGAAGACGCCGCTGAGCGGGTGGACGCGATCCTTGCCCAGGTGCGCAGCCAGGGAGATGCAGCCCTCCTGGAGCTCACCGAGCGCTTTGACGGCGTGCGGCCCGATCCCCTGCGGGTGCCGCCCCAGGAGATCGCGGCGGCGTGGCAAGCCTGCGATCCCAACCTGCAGGAAGCCCTGAAACTGGCCCACCGCCGCATCCTGGATTTCCACCAGCGCCAGAAACCGGTGGATCTGCAGGTCACCGGCGTGCACGGCGAGCGGCTGGGCCGCCGCTGGCGCCCCGTAGAGCGCGCCGGGCTGTACGTACCCGGAGGCCGCGCCAGCTACCCAAGCACGGTGCTGATGAATGCCGTGCCCGCCAGGGTGGCGGGCGTTCAGCGGCTGGTGATGGTGACGCCGCCGGGCCCCGATGGGCGCGTCAACAGCACCGTGCTGGCGGCGGCCCACCTGGCGGGGGTGGATGAGATCTACCGGGTCGGGGGGGCCCAGGCCATCGCCGCCCTGGCCTATGGCACCGAGAGCATCCCCAGGGTGGATGTGATCACCGGCCCCGGAAACCTCTACGTCACCCTGGCCAAAAAGGCTGTGTACGGGCGCGTGTCGATTGACTCCCTGGCGGGTCCCTCCGAGGTGCTGGTGATCGCCGACCACAGCGCCAACGCGGAGCATGTGGCCGCCGACCTGCTGGCCCAGGCCGAGCACGATCCCCTGGCCGCCGCGATCCTGCTCACCACCAGTGAACAGCTTGCTGCGGCCGTGCCTGCCGCGATCGAGGCGCAGCTGGCGGGCCATCCGCGGGCGGAGATCACCCGCACCGCCATCAACGACTGGGGCCTGATCGTGATCTGCCCCAACCTCGAGAGCGCCGCCACCCTCAGCGATCGCTTTGCTCCGGAACACCTCGAACTGCAGGTGGAGCGGCCGGAGCCCCTGGCCGAGCAGATTCAACACGCGGGGGCCATCTTCCTGGGGGCTTGGACTCCCGAGGCAGTGGGCGACTACCTGGCCGGCCCCAACCACACCCTGCCGACCTCTGGCACCGCCCGCTTCGCGGGGGCCCTGAGTGTGGAAACCTTCCTGCGCCACACCAGCCTGATCCAATTCAACCGCCAGGCCCTCGAGGCCACCGGCAGCGCCGTGACCACCCTGGCCGACAGCGAGGGGCTCCACAGCCATGGGGAATCCGTGCGGCTTCGGCTGGGCTGAGCTACGGCGTCAGACGACAGCGCAACAGGGCCAGGGCTTCATCGGGCAGGCCAAGGAAGCGATCCAGCCAGGGATCACCACTGGGCGCAACGGTGGCCACACCCACCAGCAGGGCCTCTCCAGAGGCATTAAGCCCATGGCCCTGGGCCCGGTGACGACGGCTGCGCAGCGCACCGGTGCTGAGGGTGGTGTCGATCAGCAGATCCGGTGCCCGATAGAACCGACCGATGCGGAAGCGGAAGCGAGCCCTGAACTGCAGCTCCAGCTCACCCGACTCGGGCGCCAACGTGCCCGCCAGATACTCAGGGGCAATGGCAATCTCGAGGCCGGGAGGCAGGGGCAGGCCGAGCAGGCTGGTGGTGCGGCTGTTGAGCGCTGGAATGCACAGGGCAGCTGGATCGAACACCAGCGGTTGCACCCCGTCGCCATCGGGCACGGCCGGAGCCGCCCATCCCCCACCGCCGCTGGCGTCATAGACAAAGCGGGGGTAGGGGCCAATCGCCAGGCCGCAGCCCGCGAGGGTGGCCAGCTCGAGCTGGGGCACAGAGGAACGAGGGGTCAGCGCTTCACCAGATCACGCACGCCCGGGACGCCGTCATTGATCTCCCCCACCAGCACCTGGTCGGTGAGATTCACGAACAGGCCGTTCTCCAGGACGCCCGGCAGGTTGTTGATCTCTTTCTCGAGCGCCACGGGATTGCTGATGCCGCCGGCGAACTTCACGTCGAGCACCAGGTTGCCCTGATCGGTCACCACGGGCCCGGCCTTGCGAACGGCCATGCGCAGCTGAGCATCGCCACCCATCTGCTCAAGCTGGGCCTGCACCTGGCGCCAGGCACCGGGAAGCACCTCCACCGGCAGCAGAAAGCCCAGATTCAGGGTGTCCACGAGCTTGGTGGCATCCACCACCACCACAAAGCGCTCGGCCCGGCGGGCCACCAGCTTCTCCTGCACGTGGCAGGCACCGCCGCCCTTGATCAACTGAAAGCCAGGGTCCACCTCATCGGCGCCATCAATGGCCAGATCAATGCGCTCAATGGCATTGAGGCTCTTGAGGGGAATGCCCAGCTCTGCCGCCAACACCTCGCCTTGAAAGGAGGTGGTGACACCCACGATGTCCTTGAGCTCGCCCCGCTGAAGCTTGGCGCCCAGACCCTGAATCATCAGGGCGGCGGTGGAGCCGGAGCCCAGGCCCACCACCATGCCATCGCGGATCTGCTCCACCGCGGCCTCGGCCACGGCCTGCTTCATGCGGTCCTGCAGATCGGACATCACGCGCCCAGGAATGGCCCGTGACCGTAGCTCAGGCGTGGGGAAGGGCCTCAGGACGGATCGCCAGACTCAGCTCCTGGTCGCCCCGCAGGACGGTGAGGGGGAGGGGTTCACCCACGCTGGAGGCCTCCACCAGCCGCAGCAAGGCCGCCGGGTCCGGCACAGTTTGCTGCGCTGCAGCCACCACCAGATCGCCGCGGCGAAGACCGGCCTGCTCGGCCGGACTCTGGGGCAGCACCCGCTGCACCAGGGCACCATCACGCTCCGGCAGCTGCACCAGGGCATTCGGATCCGCGTTGTTGTCGCGGGCGAGACGGGCCGTGAGCGGCACTAACTGCAGGCCGAGATAGGGATGAACCACGGCATCCCCCTTGCCCAGCTGCGCCGCCACCACCTTGGCCAGGTTGATCGGAATGGCAAAGCCAAGGCCCGCCCCCGGGCCTGAACGCACCAGGGTGTTGATGCCAACCACCTCGCCAGCGGCATTCACCAGCGGACCACCGGAGTTGCCGGGATTGATGGCGGCGTCGGTCTGGATCAGATCGAGGCGTTTATCGGAGAAGCCAAGGCTGGTGATGTTGCGGTGCAGGCTGCTCACGATGCCGAGGGTCACGGTGCGCTCCAGGCCGTAGGGCGTGCCCAGGGCAATGGCCCAGTCGCCCACCTCCAGGGCCTCCGAATCTCCGAGGGGAGCGGCCCGGAGATCGGAGGGATTGGGGATCCGCACCACCGCCAGATCGGTCACGGCATCGGCGCCCAGCACGCTGCCCTCCACCTCGCGGCCGTCGGCCAGGGTCACCTCCACGCGGTCGGCGCCGTCCACCACGTGGGCGTTGGTGAGCACCAGTCCTTTGGCGTCGATCACGATGCCGGAACCCTGGCCCCGCTCGCGGGCATTCGGGCTGGGATCACCGAACAACTCGCGCAGGAGTGGATCACTGAAGGCGGGATCTAAACCGGCCCGCGGCACGCTGCGCTCGGTGTCGATGCGCACCACCGCCGGGCCCACCCGCTTCACC
>JBIIQU010000068.1:0-6159 GCA_044341905.1 Vulcanococcus sp.
CGGTGATGTTCCGGGGGTTGTCATGGCCCGATTGGCGGCTGGTGAGCCCCACGGCCTCCATCGCGGCCATCAGCGGCGCCATGTCCTCCAGCAGCAGCCCACGCAGCTGCAGGTTCTGGCGGGTGGTGATGTCAGCGGATCCGTCGCTGCCACAGCGATCCACCGCATCGGCGAGCACCTCCAGCTGATCGGCCTGGATCACCCCGTTGGGCAGCCGCAAGCGCACCATGAAGCGGCCGGGCGTCACCGGGCGAAAAAAGATGCCGAGCCACTTCAGGCGGATGGTGAGGGTGGCCTCATCCAGCGACTCCCAGCCCTCAGCCGCCAGGTCCGCGAGCCGCGGCGCCAGCTCCAGGCCGCAGAGGTCAGCCTTGGCCTGCTCGATCTTGCTCAGCTTGGCGTCAGCCTCCGCGGGCCTTCCGGTTTCAGGGGCTGCAGACACCATCAAAAACTCTGGCTAGCAGGTGGTTGGACAATGTGGCCATCGGCTCCCCCTACCCCGTGTTGCAACCGCTACCGAACCTGGGTACAGGAGCAACAGTGGACGTGGCTCAGCGCCGGGCGCAGCGCCAGAACGCCCTCGGCGCCAGGCCTGCCCGCTTCCGAGACCTGCTCGCCAAGGTGGGCAGCGGCGAGCACACCAGCACGGGACTCAGCCGGGAGGAAGCCCGGGACAGCATGGATCTGATGCTGGCGGGCGACAGCACCGAGGCCCAGGTAGGGGCCTTCCTGATTGCCCATCGGATCCGGCGGCCGCAGCCCCTCGAGCTCACCGGCATGCTCGACAGCTATCGGCGCCACGGCCCCCAGCTCACCACACCGGGGCAGCGTCCCCTCTGCTTCGGCGTGCCCTACGACGGCCGCAGCCGCACCGCCCCCCTGCTGCCCCTGGTAGCCCTCGTACTGAGTGCGGCGGGGGTGCCGGTGGTGCTGCACGGGGGTGGCCCCATGCCTGTGAAATACGGCGTGACCCTGGCTGAGCTGTTTGCCTGCCTGGGGGTGGAGTGGCGAGGCCTGCCCCTGGCGACCACCCAGGCGAGGCTGGAGCGCTACGGCCTGGCCCTCACCCATCAACCCGACCACTTCCAGGCGGCGGAACGGCTGGTGCGCATTCGCGAAGAAATCGGCAAGCGGCCCCCTGTGGCCAGCCTGGAACTGCTGTGGACGCCCCATCAGGGGAGCCACATCCTGGTGAGTGGCTTTGTGCACCCCCCCACCGAGAGCCGCGGCTGGGAAGCCCTGCGGGCCGCCGACGAGCAGGATGTGGTGATGGTGAAAGGCCTGGAGGGCTCCACCGATCTGCCCACCAGCCGTGCCGGCATCTGCTCCCGGCTGCGCCTCGCGGAGCCGGAACGGCTGCTGCTGCATCCGCGCGACCACGGCCTCGATGGCGACGACGTGCCCTTCCGCGATCTGGACGATTGGCGCAGACTCGCCCTGGCGGCCCTGCAGGGAGAAGGGGCACTGGCCAAAGCCCTGCACTGGAATCTGGGGGCCTATCTCTGGTTCGCAGGCGAGATGGACCATCTCAGTGACGCCCTGAAGCAAGCCGCAGCCCTGCTCCACTCCCGGGCTGGACTGCGGCAACTGGAAGCCCTGCGATGAGCGATCCCCCCTTTGCCCGCCACAACCACTGCTTCAAGTTCGAGCAGGACTTCAGCAGCGATCTGCGCTGCATCCCCATGGCGGTGCGGCGCAAGCTCGACCTGGCGGGCGTGAAACTGAAGCTGGTGCACTGGCATGGACTCACGCAACAGGAGCGCCAACAGCTGCTGGCCTGGGGCGACGATGCCGGCGCCATCGCCCAGCTGCGGGCCTGGCTCCTGCAGCGCAGCCAGACCTTGCCCGATGGCCCTGCCAGCACGATCGAGCCAGCCACAGCCGCACCCTGGCAACAGGGGGAATGGCTACCCGAGGTCCTTGAACAGGCCTGCAGCCAGTTGCACCTGGTGCTGCGGCCCGAGACCTGGGGAGCACTCGATGAACTCCAGCGTTTTGCCCTCGTGAAGCTCAGCCATCCCGGCCATGAACACCGCAACCTGCCCAAGGCCCTGCAGGAATTCAGCGCTCTGAACTAACACTGCGGTGGCCCTCGCGATCAGCAAGCGACAACGGCGGATTATTTGGTAGCAACGACAACCGTGCCCCAGGACGGTGGCGTGATGACATAGCTCTCGTTGGTCAGCTTGTGCGCCAACACAGTCCGTACCCCTGATGAGCGGGGTCACGACCAGACGCCCATGCCGCCTGCTGCCTGAACCCTTCAGGTGGCGGCGCTTTGTGCTGTCTGCCGCTGGCCACAACCCCTCCAGGCTGCCCTGCAACGCCGCTTCGCCACCTGCATGTCCAATCTGTCCCGCCGCAAGTTTCTGATCACCGCCGCCGGATCTGCGGCGGGCGCCATGTGGCTGGCCGCTTGCGGCGGCAGCAAACCCTCCACCAAGAGCACCGCCACCGGCCCCGATGCTCCCGAGGTGAATGGCGCCACCCTGGGCTTCATCGCCCTCACGGATGCCTCACCGCTGATCATCGCCAAGGAAAAAGGGCTGTTCGCCAAGCACGGCATGCCCGAGGTGAAGGTGGTGAAGCAGACCTCCTGGGCCGTGACCCGCGACAACCTCGAACTGGGATCAGCCAAGGGCGGCATCGACGGGGCCCACATTCTTTCGCCGATGCCGATCCTGCTCACGGCCGGCAAGATCACCAAGAGCAAACAGCCCCTGCCGATGTACACCCTGGCGCGGCTCAACACCCAGGGCCAGGCCATCTCCGTGTCGAAGGATTTCCTCGGCAACAAACTCACCATCGACAACAAGGCCGGCCTGGCCCAGGCCGTGGCCGACGCCAGCAAGAAGGGCAAGAAGTTCAAGGCAGCCGTGACCTTCCCGGGCGGCAACCACGACCTGTGGATGCGCTACTGGCTCTCCGCCAATGGCATCGACCCGAACAAGGATGCCGACCTGGTGGTAGTGCCGCCGCCGCAGATGGTGGCCAACATGCAGACCGGCACCATGGATACCTTCTGCGTGGGTGAGCCCTGGAACCAGCGCCTGGTGAACAAGAAGCTCGGTTACACCGCTGCCCAGACCGGCGAACTCTGGGACAAGCACCCCGAAAAGTCATTCTCCATGCGGGCCGACTGGGTGGATCAGAACCCCAAGGCCGCCAAGGCCCTGCTGATGGCCGTCCAGGAAGCCCAGATCTGGTGCGAGGACCCCGCCAATCTCGACGAGATGTGCGAAATCGTGGCCAAGGACAAGTACATCAAGGCCTCCGTGGCAGATATCAAACCGCGCCTGGCCGGTAATGTGAATTACGGCGATGGCCGTGATGTGAAGAACAGCCCGTACAAGATGCTGTTCTGGAGCGATAACGCTTCCTTCCCCTTCAAGAGCCATGACGCCTGGTTCGTGACGGAGGACATGCGCTGGGGTTACCTGCCCGCCACCACCGACATCAACGCCCTGGTGAACAAAGTGAACCGTGCCGATCTGTGGAGGGAAGCGGCCAAGGCCATTGGCATGACCAAGGACATTCCCGCCAGCGACTCCCGCGGCAAGGAAACCTTCTTCGACGGCGTGGTGTTTGACCCCGAGAACCCGAAGGCCTACCTGGACAGCCTCAAGATCAAGGCCATGAGCTGAACACCCCCCCCGGGAGCCCCAGGGTTCCCGGCCCTTCACAAGCCCTCGAGCCGCTTAGGGCATCGCTGCAGGACCCGCACGTCCCTTTATCCCGTCCCCGATGACCAGCACAACCCCCACAACCCGCGCCGGCAGGAGCGGCCGCTTGGCCCCTGGCCTGCGCCAACTGATGCCCTATCTGATCTGCATCGGCGCGTTTCTGGTGGCCTGGCAACTGCTCTCGCTGCTGCTGGGAGTAGCTCGGTTGCCGGGGCCGATCAACGTGATCGTTGAAACCTGGGATCCCTACATCAGCCAGCCCTTTTTTGACGACGGCGGCACCAGCAAGGGACTGGGCTGGCAAATCCTGATCTCACTGCAGCGGGTCGCCATGGGCTACGGCCTGGCGGCAGTGGTGGGTATCGCCATCGGCGGGCTTCTGGGCCTGAACCGCTTCATCGGCAAGGGTCTGGACCCGGTGATCCAGGTGCTGCGCACCGTGCCTCCCCTTGCCTGGTTTCCGATCTCACTGATGGTGTTTCAAGACGCCAACACCTCGGCGATCTTCGTGATCTTCATCACCGCCATCTGGCCGATCATCATCAACACAGCCGTGGGCATCCGCGAGATCCCGCAGGACTACACCAATGTGGCCCGCGTCCTGCGCCTGCGCAAAGGTGCCTACATCCGCAACATCGTGATTCCCGCCACGGTGCCCTATGTGTTCACGGGTCTTCGCATTTCCGTGGGTCTGGCCTGGCTGGCAATTGTGGCGGCCGAAATGCTCAAGGCCGATGGCGGCATCGGCTACTTCATCTGGGATGCCTACAACGCTGGTGGTGATTCCAGCTCCAGCCAGATCATCCTCGCCATCCTCTATGTGGGCCTGGTGGGCCTGGCCCTCGACCGCCTTGTGGCCTACGTGGGCCGCGTGGTCGCCAAGGGAGGCAACTGAGCCATGGCCGCTGGTTTTCTCACCGTTGATGACATCAGTCAAACCTTCCCCCTCGATGGCGGCGGTTGCTATGTCGCCCTCAAGGACATCGACCTGGAGGTCGCCGAAGGCGAATTCATCTCCCTGATCGGCCATTCTGGCTGCGGCAAATCCACCCTGCTCAACCTGCTGGCGGGCCTGACCCAGGCCAGCAGCGGCGGCATCTTGATGAATGGCCGACAGATCACCGATCCCGGCCCCGATCGGATGGTGGTGTTCCAGAACTACTCGCTGCTTCCCTGGCAGACAGTGCGACAGAACATCGCCCTAGCCGTGGACAACGTGATGAGCAGCAGCTCCGCTGCCGAGCGTCACCAGCGGGTGGAGTACAACATCCAGCTGGTGGGATTGAGCCATGCCGCCGACAAGCTCCCCGCCGAACTCTCCGGGGGAATGAAGCAACGGGTTGCGATTGCTCGGGCTCTCTCGATCCGGCCGAAACTCCTGCTGCTGGATGAACCCTTCGGCGCCCTCGACGCCCTCACCCGCGGCAACCTGCAGCAACAGCTGATGCAGATCTGCCAGGAAGCCGGAGTCACCACCGTGATGGTGACCCACGACGTGGATGAAGCTCTCTTGCTGTCCGATCGGGTGGTGTGCCTCACCAATGGACCGGAAGCGGGCATCGGCCAGATCCTCAAGGTGCCCCTGCCCAGGCCGCGCCAGCGGCTGGAGGTGATGGACCACCCCGACTACTACAAGCTGCGCAGTGAGTTGATCGGCTTTCTGCAACAGCAACGCCGCCTCAAGCAACGCCAGAAGGCCGTCGCGGCTCCTGCAGGAGCCAAGCCCGCAGCGACGACCCCAGCCAGGGCAACCACCACAGCCCAGGCAGCGACAACAGCCAGAACTACGGCCCAAAAGATCCGCCTGGGCTATCTACCGGGACTGGACATCGCCCCCCTGGCCATGGCCCAGGAGCGGGGATTCTTCAGCGAACACAACCTCACCGTGCTGCCGGTGAGCTTCAACCGCTGGCAACAACTGGAGGAACAACTGCGCACCGGCCAGCTGGATGCGGCCATCACCTCCGCCACCGCGCCCCTGGCCCTCACCCTCGGCCTCGACGGCCATCCAGCCTGGCCCGCCATCACACCGATGACGGTGACCCGCAACGGCAACGCCCTCTGCCTGGCCCGGCGGTTCCTCGACCTCGACGTGCGCGATGTCGGCAGCCTCAAAAACCGCCTCCAGGGGCGTGAATGGCCCCTCAGGCTGGCCATTGCCCAGAAGGGCAACATGCAGGAGCTGCTGCTGCGCCATTGGCTAGCCGGTGGTGGCATCAACCCGGAGCGGGAGGTGGAGTTCCTCACCCTCTCCCCCATGGCCATGCAGGCAGCCCTGCTGGCCGGTGAAATCGATGGCTTCATTGCTGGTCGCTACCGGGTGGCCAAGGCTGTGGAAGCCGGCCTGGCCTATGTGCTAGCCACCGACCTCGACATCTGGAGCGGCCATCCCGAGAAAGTGCTCACCTGCCAGGAGGGCTGGGCCGCCAACCATGAATCCACCCTGCTGGCCCTTTGCGCCGGTCTGATGCGCGCC
>JBIIQU010000069.1:0-6104 GCA_044341905.1 Vulcanococcus sp.
CTGCCTGAAGCTGGCCATGCGTGTCAGAATTGAATTGGATGGAGCTCTCCGCTGATCATCTCCCGGCTCTTCAAGACCCGGCGGCGTTCACGAAGCCATCCCCCACCCCCCGCCGTTTTGAACCGCGGGGTCCAGATCCCAAAAGGGTCGTTGGTGGGTTGTTCCCTTTTCCCCGTCCATGGACTCCGACCCCCCTCCGCGATCCAGCGCCACAGGTCTCGCCAGTAGCAGTCTCGCCAGTACCAGCTCCTCCCCGAGCCACGAGATTGACGGCGAAACCAGCGAGGAGCCTTACAGTCCAGGAACGCTGTTGCACACTGGCGCTCCAGTTCTCGGAGCCCTGATCGCCCTGATCACCCTGGTGCTTCCCATCGCCAGCGTGCTCACGGATCGCACCAGCCCTCCGGCCAGGACATCCACCACGAGCTCCCTCGATGGATTTGCGCAGCCTGCAGGCATCACCGGCGCCAGGTCTGGTGAACCTGTTGGTGGAGATACCCGCCGGCAGCTCCAATAAGTACGAGTACAACGCCAAGGCGGGGGTGATGGCCCTCGACAGGGTGCTGCACTCCTCCGTGCGCTACCCGTTCGACTACGGCTTCGTGCCCAACACCCTCGCCGAGGACGGGGCCCCTCTGGATGCGATGGTGATCATGCAGGAGCCAACCTTTGCGGGTTGCCTGATTGCCGCCAGGCCCATTGGCATCCTGGACATGGTGGATTGTGGAGCCCATGACGGCAAGTTGTTGTGCGTGCCTGCAGCGGACCCACGCCAGCGCGCGATCCGCAGCATCCGCCAGATCGCTCCCAACCAGCTGGAGGAGGTGGCCGAGTTCTTCCGCACCTACAAGAACCTGGAGGGGCGCGTGATCGAGATCACCGGCTGGCTGGATGCTGATGCTGTGCCTGCCTTGCTCGAGCACTGCATCGCCGCGGCCGGCCAGGCCAGCGGCGGGGATTGAGGCCTCAGTTGCGGCGTTGCAGCAGGAACCCCTCGAAGCCCAGGGCCTGAAAAATGCGGGCGGGGTCGCCGAAACCGGCAGCGTTCACCAGGCTGGTGAGACGGGCCAGGCCGATGGGATGCAGGCCCTGGGTGAGGGGCGCCAGCTCTGCCTCAGGGGCCTGCAGGCCGCTGGCCCGCTGGAAGCCCAGCCAGGCCGCGCTCACCTGGTGTTCCAGGGAGGGCAAGGAAGCCTGCATCAGATCCACCAACACCAACTGAGCGCCGGGTTGGAGGCTGGCGGCCAGGGCCGAGAGAAACGCCAGCTTGCTGCCGTCATCCGGTAGGGATTGCAACACCAGAACGGAGAGGGCACCGCCGAAACGGCCCGCGCTGGCGGGATCCTCAGCCAGGGCCTCCACGGTGCTCTGACGCCAGCTCACCTGCCCCTGGCCCTCCAGGCGGTGCTGGGCCTCCGCCAGCATGTCGGCACTGGGATCCAGGGCGGTGAGGCGCCAATCGGGACGCTGGGCCACCGCCTCCAGCAACTCACCACCGGTACCGCAGCCAGCCACCAGCACCTCGGAGCCTGGGGCACTGGCCAGCGGCGACGCCGCCAACAGCGCCACGCCAAGCCGCGCCAGGCTGCTGTACCCGGGGATCAACTGGCGTTGGATCCGGTCGTAGCCCGCTGGATTCACCTGTGCCACCGCAGAGACGCCCATGCTAGGCAGCGCGCCAGGGCTGCAATCCGTTGCAGCCGCCCCCAAAAGCCGGCGCTGGAAGCCCCCAAGCAGGTAAGTTGGTCGGCGCCGTGATCCCCTTCCGACCGTGCCCACCATCCGTTTCGAACAGGAAGGCCAGCAGGTCGGTTGCATTGAAGGGGCCAACCTCCGCAAGGCGGCTCTCGATGCCGGGATCAACCCCTACAAAGGGCTGAACAATCTCAACAACTGCGGTGGCGTGGGTCAGTGCGGCACCTGCGTGATGGAAGTGGTGGAAGGCATGCAAAACCTCTCCCCCCGCAGCGATGTGGAGCAGGTGTACCTGGCCGACCGCCCCGCCAACTACCGCCTCAGCTGCCGCACCAGCGTCAATGGCGACGTCACCGTGCGCACCCGTCCCCAGGGCGGCGTTGGCAAGGGTTCCAACAGCCTGGTGGGTGCCCTCAAAGCGCTGATCGGCAAGTGAGTCCAGCGCCCCTGCGCGTTTACAGCTACCCAACCTGCGGCACCTGCCGCAAGGCCCTGCAATGGCTCGACCAGCAGGGCCTTTCTGCTGGCATCGAGCTGTTGGATATCACCAGTACCCCTCCGAGCCTGGAGGAGCTGCAACTGGCCGTTGCCGAGGTGGGGCGCAAGCGCCTGTTCAACACCAGCGGCCAGAGCTACCGAGCCCTGGGATCCGCCACCGTGGCGGCCATGGACGATGGCCAAGCCCTGGCCGCCCTGGCGGCTGACGGCAAGCTGATCAAGCGACCCTTTGCCCTCACCGCCTCCGGCCGGGTGCTGGTGGGCTTCAAGCCCGAGGAGTGGTCAGCGCTCCTGTTGGGCTGAACTCGGGGCCGGCGAGGTCAGATCGTCGCGCTCATCCATCAGTGCATCGATGCCGGCGCGATTCACCTGGGCCAGGTAGGTGAGTTTGAGCTCCTGCAGCAGCGTGCACAGCAGTTGCTGGCTGCGCTCAAGCGTGCCGCCCCGCTCCAGGGCCATGGCCAATTCCTCCCAGAAGCGATCGCCAAAACGCTGCAGCAGTTCCACCTGGCGGCTGTCGCGCTGGGCCAGGCGATCCGCCGTGCTGCGCGAGAGCTCCATCAGGCTGTCCACCACGCCACTGGCCAACTGGCGGCTCACGGCGGCCGGCATCACCGCTCCACCGGGCAGATCGCGCATGCTCTGCTGCAGGGCATGGCCCAGCACCGACTGCAGTTCCGGTGAGAGCCGCGGCGCCACCTGGCCCAGCACCATTGGTCCCCACAGGCGCAACAGCTCCACCAGCTCCCGCTCGTCATTGAGGCTGACGCTCTGGTGACTGCGCAGGCTGCGGATCCAGCGGGGCCACTGGGGCGAGCGCAGCAGCGACTGGGTGCCGTCCACCAACTGCAGGGCCAGCACCTCAAACAGCTCCAGGGCCAACAGCGACACCACCGCCCGGCTGACGGCGGCCCGCAAGGGTTCCACGTTGATCAGGCCGGCGCCACTGAGGCGCTCCACCACAGGGGCCAGGCGCAACCAGCGCCACACGGGCAGCAAAAGAGGCAGATCGATCCAGCGCCGCAGCAGGGCATCGCGCCAGCTCAATCCCGGGAAACGGCGCCGCAGCCGCAGCACCCGCAGCAGGATGTCCAGCGCGAAGACGCTCTGGAACAGGGCCAGATCAAAGCGCCAGAAATGATCGGTGGGGCGGCCGTTTTCGTCGATGGAGCGCCAGGAGCTGGTGGCCACCAGGGGCAGCACCTGCTGCTGCCAGAAACGACGCTCCTCCTGCCAGGGGTGACTGGCCAGCCAGCGGTCCCCCAGCAGCACCGCCGCCGATTGCTTGGCGGAGTCGAGCCCGGCCCGCTGCCGCAGGCGGTTCTTGATCTTCTCGAGGGTGCCGGCATTGCCGGAACCCAGAAAGGGGTTCTCGTTGATCAGCTGCTCGGTGAGCAGCATCTGGCGGCGCCGCAGGGGTGCCACGCTGACCACGGATTCACCGGCCTGCAGGGCCTGGTCGAGGCGGCGGAAGCTGGCCAGGTAGGCCTCGGTCTCGCGGTGGGGCTCAATCCCCTTCACGGGGTCATAGAGGGGCGTGATGTCGGGCAGCAGGGTGAGGGGAATCACCAGGGGCACCGAGGGGAGCGGCGTGAGATTGCGCTGCAGCCAGAAGGTGCGCAGGGGCAGGTAGGTGAGGTCAAAGGCCACCCACACGAGGTTCACGCCGGCCCACACCGCCACAAAGCGGTCCCAATGGCGCCATCCCCTGCCCGCCTGGGCCCTCTGGGAGGAGAACCAGCGGGGTCGAACCATGGAGCGCGCCACAAGCAGCCCTAATCTGCCCCAACTGAACCCAAGGCCGGACCGGCAACCCTTGAGCGAGAACGATCAGTCATCAACTCCGCCGGAAAGTCCGTGGGTGTTCTGGCGGGGGGTGGTGATCACCCTGGCCGTGGCGCTCGGCATCCGCCAACTGCTGCTGGAGGCACGCTTCATTCCCTCGGGCTCGATGCTGCCGGGGCTGCAGCTGCAGGACCGCCTGCTGGTGGAGAAGCTCACCTACCGCAGCCGCCCCCCCCAGCGGGGCGAAATCGTGGTGTTCCACGCCCCCCATCACTTCGACCCTGTGCTCAAGCTCGATCACCAGGCCGGGCCGTTGCGCTGCTTGGTGGTGAACCTGCCGCTGATCAATGGGCTGCCGGGCCTGCAGGAACCGGCCTGCGATGCCTACATCAAACGGGTGGTGGCCGTGGGCGGTGATCGTGTGGTGGTGAACCCCCGCGGCGAGGTGAGCGTGAACGGGCAGAAGCTGAAGGAGCCCTACGTGACCAACTACTGCCCCGTAGACAACCAGGGCATGGGGCCCTGCCGCAGCCTCAATGCGGTGGTGCCGCCCCACCACGTGCTCACCCTGGGGGACAACCGGGCCAACAGCTGGGATGGACGTTTCTGGCCCGGCGGCGCCTTCCTGCCCGAGAGCGAGGTGATCGGCCGCGCCTTCTGGCGGTTCTGGCCCCTCAACACCGCCGGGGCGCTGGGCAGCGCCGATCCTCTGACCAGCGTCAGCCCGGCCCGCGCCACAGGCCAGCGTTGAGGCCCGTGGCCAGCACCTGGCCCCGGAGCGGCTGGCTGGCCAAGGGCTGATTGGCCGCCAGGGGCCCGTGGGGATCCTGGGCGGGATGCCACTCCTGCTGGGGGTCAAACAGGATCCAATCGCCACTGCCGGGGGAGAGACCGGGGGCCTGGAGGCCCAGCAGCTCAGCCGGACCGAAACAGAGGGCCTGCCACAGCTGTTCAACGCTCCAACCCCGGCGCTGCACCAGCTCAGTCCAGAGGCTTGGCAACACAAAACGGTGGCCCGCCACCCCGGGCTTGCGTTGATCCAGGGGCAGCAACTGCTCCTCTGGATCCAGGGCCACATGGTGCACGGCCACCGCCGTGATCAGCCCAGAGGCCAGGCCGGCGATCAGGGCCTCGCGGTCGGCCGGGGTGCCCAGGGGCGGCACCACCCGCCAGCCCTCCGCCAGGGGATCAAGGCTGCCGCTATCCACCAGCAGGTGCCACCAACACACCGTGGCCTGGGGGCGCTGGGGGCCAGCCCACTGGCTCAGTTCGGCCAGGCCCTGGGCCGTGGAGACATTCATCACCTGCAGCCGTCGCTGCGGGAACAGTCGGGCCAGGCTGAGCAGGCTCTGCAGCGGCAGGGTTTCACTCAAGGGCGGATCCATGGGCCAACCCGCCCGCAGGGCCTCCACCCCCGCCCGCACAAAGCCCTGCTGGCTGAGGCTGACGTCGCGCGCTGCCAGCAGCACCGGAGCGGCGCCCATCTCACCCAGCTGCAGCCCCCGCTCCAGCAGGGGCAGGGGCGGAAGCTCCGGTCCCTCCGCCAGCCCCACAGCTCCCACGGCCAACTGGTCGGCATGGGGGGCCAGCTCCTCACCGCGGCCAGCGCGACTGAAGCTGCCCCAGACCAGCAGGCGCAGCCCCGAGGCCACCGGTAGGTGCAGACATTCCGGGCGATCACGCCAGGTGCGAGCTCGCGGCAGCAGGGCCACGGTGCCGTACCCGGCGGCGAGGGCGGAACGCTCCAGCGAGGCCAGGCTTTCGGCAGCACCGCTGTGGGGATCCTCCAGCTCGGAATGGGGGTCCACCAGCGCAGGGGCCAGCAACCAGCTTCCGGCCTGAATCGGCCTCAGCCCAAGGGCGCCGGCGCGCTCGGCGGCCTCGGCATCGAAGGCTGCGATCGTGCCGTTCTCCAGCAGCACATCGGCCCGGCGGGGCGCCTGCCGGGGGCCCGCCAGCAGCTGAACACCCTGGAGAAAACGGCTGCGCATGGCGGGCAGGGGGTCAGAGGGCGCCGGCGGCGGTGCGGTCGAGCACGCCCCCAAGATGGGCCGTCTGGTTCAGGCAGACCACCACGGGAGGCTCATCGGGGCCATGGGGGTAATCAATCACGGTGACACCGCCGT
>JBIIQU010000070.1:0-6101 GCA_044341905.1 Vulcanococcus sp.
GATTGCCGACCTGGTGGATGCTCCCGCCGAACTCACCCTGCTGCACTGCGCCCACTGGGGCCGGCGGGAGCTGCGGCAACGCCGCAGCCGCAGTGGCCGCATGGGCTTCGGTGAGCTGCTGGAGGGCCTCGACCCGGGCAAGCACCCGGACGCCGCTGCCAGCAGCTTGCTGCAGGCCCTGCGGGACCGCTACCGGGTGGCCCTGATCGATGAATTCCAGGACACCGATCCGATCCAGTGGCGGATCCTGGAGCAGGCCTTTGCGGCAGGAGATCCGCAGCGGCCCGCCAGCCATCTGCTGGTGATGGTGGGCGACCCCAAGCAAGCGATCTACCGCTTCCGCGGGGGGGAACTGGCCACCTACCGCCTGGCGCGGGAACGGGCCGATGCCATCCACGGCCTGTTCGAGAACCGCCGCTCCTCCGCGGCCCTGGTGGCTGGCCTCAATGCCCTGATGGCCCCGGGACTGCTGCGCTCCCAGCTGGAGGTGCCGCCGGTGCGGGCCTGCGCCGAGAAGGGTGAACTCGTGCTGCCGGAGGGGGAAGCAGCGCTGCAGCTGCTGCCCTTGAACGCCGACCAACTGCCCCAACAGGTATCGGGGCTGTGCCTGCAGGTGCTGCAGCGGCGCTTGCAGCTGCGCCAGGGCGGGCCAGGGGAGCCGGTTCGGGAACGGCCCCTGGAACCCAACGACCTGTGCCTGCTGGTGAGCAGCCACCGCCAGGCGGAGGAGCTGCGCCGGGCCCTGGAGCAGCGGGGCCTGCCCAGCCGCCTGGTGAGCCGCGGCGATGTGTTCGCCAGCGAGGGCGCCACCGGACTGCAGCGGCTGCTGGACGCCCTGGCGGACCCCGGCAGCGCCAACCGCCAGCGCCTGCTGGCCGCCTCGCCCCTGCTGGGCTGGAGCGCCGAGGCGATCGCCTCGGCACCGGAGCAGCGCTGGGATGAACTGGCCGATCAGCTCTCCCGGTTGGCGGCGGCCCTGCCGCGGCAGGGCCTGATGGCCGCCCTGGGCCAACTGCTCAACACCGAGGGACTAGCCCGGTTGTCGCTGGGGGGGCGGGTGCTGGCGGACATCCAGCAGGCGGCCGAACTGGTGCAGGAGCGCCTGCACCGCGAAGGCCTCGGCGCCGCCGCCGCGGCGGACTGGCTCCGGCGCCTGCGGCTGGATCCGGATCGCGAGGTACCGGAGGCCCACCAGCTCAACAGCGATGCGGCCGACTCCGCCATTGCCGTGGTGACGGTGCACCGCAGCAAAGGCCTCGAATACCCGGTGGTGATCTGCCCCTACCTGTGGCGTGCCCCGAAACCCAGCGCGGGGGTGGGCCGTCGCTGGCGGCCTCCCGGCAGATCGGCTCCACGGCTGGACCTGCACCTGAGCCCCCACTGGGGCGTGGGCCGGCTCGCCTTCCGCGACCAGCAACAGGCTGAGGAACAGGAACGGGAGCGTCTCGCCTATGTAGCCGCGACCCGGGCGCGCCATCTGTTGGTGCTGGGCTGGGTGGAGGCCAAGGGCCAGGAAGCCAACCCCCTGGCGGGCTGGTTGCTGGCCCAGGGCCAACGGCGGCAGCTGCCGCTCCACGAGCTCGACCCGGATCAGCTGCCGGGCCCCGAGGCACGCTGGCAGGCCCCCAGGCCGAGCGGCAACCTGGAGGTGGGTCCACGCCCCCTGCACGCCCTGGACACGACCTGGGGGCGCAGCAGCTATTCCGCCTGGGCCCACAGCGCCAGCCCCTTGGCACCCCAGGTCACCGAGGAGGGCCGCGACACCGATGCCCTCAGCCGCGATGGCGAACCGGCCAGCAGCCCTGGCGCCGCCATCCCTGGGCCAGGCACGCCTTGGCCCGCCCAGGGCCCCCTGGCCCAGTTCCCCCGCGGGGCCGGCCCCGGCGATGCATTGCACCGAATCCTGGAGCGCATCGACTACCAGGCCCCTGCGGACAGCCCGGAGACGGCCAGCGTGGTGACCCAGGAACTGCTGCGGGCCGGCCTGGACGCCGACCAACACCAGTCCGTGCTGGCCGGGATCGAGCAACTGCGCCTCAGCCCCATGGGGGGAGAGCTGGGCACGGCCCGCCTGGCGGATCTGCCGCGGCAGCAACGGCTGAACGAGATGAACTTCGATCTACCTCTGGCTGTGGCACAGCCACCAGGCCCACGCCCGGCCCTGATCCGCGCCTCCGGATTGGCCCGAGCCTTTGCCCAACACCCCGGCGGCCTGTTCGGCGCGCGCTACGCCCAGCAGCTGGCCCAACTGGAGGTGGCCAGCCGTGGCTTCCTCACCGGCTCCATCGATCTGGTGTTCCGCTGGGGCGAGCGCTGGTGGGTGGCGGACTGGAAGAGCAACTGGCTGGGGGTGCGCGATGCCGGCGGGCAACCCCTGGCCTGCGGACCGCACCACTACGGCCAAAACGCCATGGCCCAGCTGATGGAGCAGAACCACTACCCCCTGCAGGCGCACCTCTATCTGGTGGCCCTGCACCGCTATCTGCGCTGGCGCCTGCCCGACTACGACGCCACGCGCCATCTGGGGGGCTACGCCTACGTGTTTCTGAGGGGGGTGCCCGGCCCGCTCGACCATCCCAGCAGCGGGGAATCGGCCGTGCCGGGCATGTTGGTGGAACAGCCACCCCTGCAGCGGGTGCTGGCCCTCGACACCCTGCTGCGGGAGGGCCAGCCATGACCAGCCTGGCCGTTGCCCTGCAGGAGGCCCTGCCCCGGCTTGGACAGTGCGCCGCAGAGCCGGCCGTGCTCGAGCTGATCGCGGCCCTGGCCAGCGGTCTGGAGCGCGGGGAGCTGGAACTCCACCTCGAGGGTGCGCCCCCTGAGGAGATCTCACCGGAGGGCTGGCCAAGCCGCCATCGCCAGGCCCTGGCCGCCTCTCCCCTCGTGGCTCTGGCCGAGGCCAGCGAACACAATCCCGAGGCCCCGCTGGTGCTCGATGGTCTGTGGCTGCGCTGGCGGCGCTGGCACGTTCAGTTGCAGACCGTGCTGGAGAACCTGCAGGAACGGGCCCAGCAACCCCTCACGGCGGCAGCCACCGACGACCAGCTGCAACAGGCCCTGACCCACGCCGCCCGCCAGGGCCTCGATGGACGCCAACAGCAGGCGGTACGGGCCCTGCTCTGCCACGGCCTAGTGCTGCTGGGGGGAGGCCCCGGCACCGGCAAGACCAGCACCGTGGTGCAGATGCTGGCGGCGGCCCTCCGGCTCCAGCCGAACCTGCGCCTGCACCTGGCGGCCCCCACCGGCAAAGCGGCCACCCGGCTGGGCCAGGCGGTGGCGGCAGGCGCCAGCCGCCTGGATGCCGGCCTCGACGCCGCCATCGCCGAGCGCCTGCAGCAGGCCCCCTGCAGCACCTTGCACCGCCTGCTGGAGAGCAGTGGCGAGCGCTTCCGGCGTCACCAGCGCCATCCCCTGGCCCTGGATCTGCTGGTGGTGGATGAGGTGTCGATGGTGGATCTCCCCCTGATGCAGGCCCTGCTCCAGGCCCTGCCGCCCCATTGCCGCCTGCTGCTGGTGGGCGACCCCGCCCAATTGCCGCCGGTGGGCCCCGGAGCGGTGCTGCTGGAGCTGTGCAAACCGCAGCCCTTGCAGGCCCTCGGGGAGGCCGCCGTCGAGCTCACCACCACCTATCGCAACAACGGCGCCATCGCCGCCGTAGCCCAGGCCCTGCGGCCCAGCCCGAAGCAGGAGCACCTTCAGCTCGACAGCGCCTCCCTGCTCACCGAACTCGAGGCCCTCCGCCCCAACGACAACCTGCGCTGGCACACCCACAGCACCAACCGGTTGCCGCAGAGCGTGCTGGCGCGCCTGCGCGAGCACCAACAAACACTCACTGACCTGGCCCGGGCGCTCCACTGGCCCGAAGCGGAGGCCCTGCCCCAGAACAGCGAGCCCCTGCTGGCAGAACTGGAGCGCTGCATCCTGCTCACCCCCATGCGTCAAGGCCCTTGGGGGGTGGACAGCGTGCACCGCCAGCTGCTGGCTGAGCGCTACGGACAACCCATCCAGGCCTGGCCCCTGGGGACACCGGTGCTGAACCAGCGCAACCTGCCGGAGCAGGGCCTGGCCAATGGCGACATCGGCGTGTTGGTGGAGCGAAACGGCGAACGGCTGGTGTTGTTCCCCAGCGGACGGCTGCTGCACCCGGCCCGCCTCAGCCAGGCCACACCAGCCCTGGCCCTCACGATCCACAAGTCCCAGGGGAGCCAGTACGCAGAGGTGCTGCTGTTGATGCCCCCCACGCGCCACTGGGACCCGCGCCTGCTCTACACGGGCCTCACCCGGGCCCGCTCACAGGCACTGCTGGTGACGCCTGACAAGGCTGGCGTTGCCGCTGCCTAGGGTTGGTGGGCTCCTGGCCGCCAGCGTGACGGACCGCCAGCCCACTCCAGCCGATGGCCGCGTGCAACGCCCCTGGGGGTGGTTTGAATGCCTCGGCAGCGGTGATGGCTACCTGGTGAAACGCCTCTGCATCCGGGCGGGCCAGCGCATCAGCCTGCAACGCCACCGTCACCGCAGCGAGCACTGGGTGGTGGTGGCAGGCCATGGGCAGCTGGAATGCGACGACCAGCGGGTGAGCGCGGCACCGGGCTCGGTGCTGGCGGTGCCCTGCGGCGCTGTGCACCGGGCCAGTGCCAGCGACGACGACCTGGTGATCGTGGAGGTGCAGCGCGGCCGCCAACTTCGCGAAGACGACATCGAACGGCTGCAGGACGACTACAACCGCATGCCGCCGTAGTGGTAATGTTTCATTTCACCCTTTGTGAAGGGCAAGGCAGTTATTCACGGGTGTCTGCCGGCCTGTTGACGAAGGAATTCCCAGGCCCAGACCTAAACAGTGACCAATACCCCCTGCGAGAGCTTCAGCTACTCGGTGGATCTCAGCGCGGCTGAACTGCCCGCCACCCCCACCCAATCCGAGGTGGCCACCACCCTGATTGGTCCGATTGACGGGATCGAGCCCACACCCGAAACCGGCGACGCGCCGGAGATCGACGCCGAGACGGACACTGAAACCAAAGCCAATGGCTTCGCCGCCTTTGGCTTCGTTCCCGAACTCCTGCAGGCCCTGGAGGCCATTGGCTACAGCGAGCCCTCGCCGATCCAGAAGGCCGCCATCCCCGAGCTGATGCTGGGCCGCGACCTGGTGGGCCAGGCCCAGACCGGCACCGGCAAGACCGCAGCCTTCGCCCTGCCCCTGCTGGCGGGGCTCGACCCGGACCAACGCACCCCCCAGGTGCTTGTGCTCACCCCAACCCGTGAGCTGGCCATCCAGGTGGCGGACTCCTTCAACAGCTATGCGGCCAAGATGCCGCACCTGCGCGTCCTGCCCATCTATGGCGGCGCCGATTTCCGCGACCAGATTGCCCGCCTGAAGCGGGGCGTGCAGGTGGTGGTCGGCACCCCTGGCCGGGTGATGGATCACATGCGTCAGGGCACCCTCAACCTCTCCGGGCTGCGCAGCCTGGTGCTGGACGAGGCCGATGAAATGCTGCGCATGGGCTTCATCGACGACGTGGAATGGGTGCTGGGCCAACTCCCCGAGAAGCGCCAGGTGGTGCTGTTCTCAGCCACCATGCCGGCCGAAATTCGCCGCATCTCGCATCAATATCTGAACGATCCGGCAGAGATCACCATCAAGACCAAGGGTTCGGACTCGAGCCGTATCCGCCAGCGCTACATCACCGTCAACGGTCCCCAGAAGCTCGAGGCCCTCAGCCGTGTGCTCGAGGCTGAAACCAAGGAGGGGGTGATCATCTTTGCCCGCACCAAGGCCATCACCGTGACGGTGGCGGAATCCCTGGAAGCCAAGGGCTACGACGTGGCCGTGCTCAACGGGGACGTGGCCCAGAACCAGCGGGAGCGCACGATCGAGCGCCTCAAGAACGGCACCGTGGACGTGCTGGTGGCCACGGACGTGGCCGCCCGTGGCCTGGATGTGGATCGCATCACCCTGGTGGTGAACTACGACATTCCCTTCGATTCGGAGGCCTACGTGCACCGCATCGGCCGTACCGGCCGTGCGGGCCGCACGGGTGACGCCATCCTGTTCATCACCCCGCGGGAGCGCCGCTTCCTCGGTGGCCTCGAGCGGGCCGTGG
>JBIIQU010000071.1:0-6091 GCA_044341905.1 Vulcanococcus sp.
TTCGGTGTCCCGTGGTGGTGGCTGATCCGGCAGGGCAAAGAAACGACTGGTGGAGATGTGGTCCATCAGGTAGTGGCCCAGGTGGCCGCTCACGTCCTCCAGCTGTCCCTGTTGCTGGGAGTGCAGCAGGATCCGCACGCTCTCGATGGTGGAGGCGCAGAGCACCACCAGCTGAGCGGGTTGTTCGCGCCATTGGCCGGTCGCCGCGTCGACGTAGGCCACCCCATTGGCTCGGCCGCTGCGCTGATCCACGCAGACATGGCTCACCACCGCCTGGCTCTGCACTCGCACCCGGCCCGTAGCCAGGGCGATGGCCAGGGCTCCTCCCTGAGAGGAGGAGCGGGGCCAGGGGCCGTCGGAGGCGCGGCGCAGGGCAAAGCCGCGGGAATGGATCAGCGGCAGCCCCAGCTGGCGCTGCACCGCGGCCTGCAGGTGGGCTTCTGCCGGTGTGAATGGCAGGGGGGGCTGATAGTGACCGTCGGGCAACTGGGCCAGGCCGTCGCAGTGGCCATGCACCTGCAGCAGGGCTTCCAGGCGCTGGTACCAGGGGGCTAGATCGCGATGCTGGATGGGCCAGCTACGGCCGTGGCCATCGCGGTCGGCCGCCTTGAACTCGTAGTCCGACAGCCGCAGGGTGATCCCCCCCCACGTGAGGCTCTTGCCGCCCACCTGGCGCCCCCGGGTCCATAGGAACGGCCGTTCAGCCGGGGTGGAATAGGGGTTGCGGCGCTCGTCGACAAACAGATCTGGGTTGGCTTTCCAGTAGCCGGGGTGATTGGCGGCCAGCCGCTGTTTGCCGCTGCTGAGATTGGCCAGCCGCCGCAGGGTGTTCTGTGGTTCGTTGCCGAAGGCTCGCTCGGCTGTGAGTTCCGGACCCGCCTCCAGCACCAGCACCTCCAGGCCAGCCTGGGCCAGGGCCATGGCGGCCACTCCGCCCGTGGCGCCGGAGCCCACCACGATGGCTTGAGTCATTAGAAGAACGCCACCGTGGTGGCCAGCGGCGTGGCAGGGATGCTCTCCATGCCGCCCATCTTTTCAGAGCCCAGTCCTCCTGGCGCCTTGGCTGACGTGATCGGGCTGTTCAGGCATTCTGCAGTTGCTTGAGCTGATCCTCCAGCCGCTGTTTGAGGCGGTGTTGCACCAGTGAGCAGAGGTCAGCCACCAGCTCGCCATCGGCGCTCCAGATGGTGCGCACACCATCGCGTTCGCACTGCACCAGGCCGGCCCGCTGCAGCTGGCCCAGCTGGCGGCTGATATGGGATTGGGAAAACCCCGTGGCCTCGATCAGCGAGGCCACATCCATCGCCCCTTGCCGGAGCTGGCAGAGCAGTTGCAGCCGTGCTGGCTCGCTCAGCAGACGAAAGAATTGGCTGTACTCCTCCAGCAACTGCGGACTGGGCATGGATCCTGGGGCGCCCATCGGATTGGTTTATGACGATACGCTCATTGTGTCGTGCCTGAGTCCCTGGGAAGCCTGACCGGGGGTGTGGCGTGTGGGGGTCGGCTTGCGCGCCTGCAGGGAAAAATTCACGACCTATCTTGTCTGGACGCGTTTAGGCCCCCCATGCACTTCTGGGCCCCTGACACCGATCCAGCCCATCCCATGGATTGCACACAGCCGGAGCGCTACGTGCTGCAACGACTCAAGACCAAGGATTTTCTGGCCATTGCTGCCGATGGTGTTCAGCTGGTGGATGTGGAAACCTGGCACCAGGCCCACTGGTTCCACACCCATGAAGCGGCCCTGCGGGCGGCCCTGGAACTCAACGCCGAAGGCCGTGGCCCCTTCGATGTGGTGAAGGTGGAAGTGGACGTGCGTTGAGCTGGTGGGACTGGGTGTGTGGCTCGGCAATAAAAAAGCTCCTCAGCTGGGCTGAGGAGCTTGGGTGATCCCTTGGAGGGAGTCGTAGGCGTTGGTGGCGGGGAGGAGATTTGAACTCCTGACCTTCGGGTTATGAGCCCGACGAGCTACCAGACTGCTCTACCCCGCGTCGACCCCAGAACCATACAACACGGGGCTCCCCCCGGGCAACGAGGGGCAGGATGGGGAGATGTCGACCCGCGGCAGGGCCGCTCCGCATGAATCGCTACCTCCGCTACGTGCGGTTTCCCTTGATCTGCTGTGCCTTGGGCCTGGCGGCCATCTTTGTGGCCAAGGGTGGCTTCAGCCCCGCTGGGCTCCAGGCCGTGTGGATCACCCTGGTGCTGCTGGCGCTGGAGATCAGCCTCTCCTTCGATAACGCCGTGGTGAACGCCCGCGTGCTGGAGAAGCTCACCCCCGGCCAGCAGAACTTCTTCCTCACCTGGGGCCTGGTGATCCCCGTGTTCGGGGTGCGCTTTCTGGGCCCTCTGGTGCTGGTGAGCCTCGCCGGTGGCATCGGCATGGGGGAGGCCCTCGATGCGGCCCTGCATCATCCGGAGCAGTACCACGAGCTGCTGGAGCTGGCGGAGCCGCGGATCCTGGCCTTCGGCGGCATGTTTCTGCTGATGGTGTTTCTGCGTTACTTCTTTGATGAGGCCAAAACATTGCACTGGGTGAAGGTGCTCGAGCAGCGCCTCAGCCAGGCGGGCAGGGTGCCGTCCCTGGAGGTGGCTCTGGCCCTGGTGATCCTCATGCTGCTGGCCGCGGTGCTGCCGGGACCCATGCGCAGCGACGTGCTGTTTGCGGGCCTGATCGGCCTAGTGCTGCAGATCCTCAGTACGTCGCTGGCGGACTTCTTTGGCGGTGAGGAGGAAGCGGTGGGGCGCATGGCCGCCAGTGGTGGCTTGGCCAGCCTGGTGTACCTGGAGCTTCTCGATGCCTCCTTCAGCCTTGATGGCACCATCGGTGCCTTCGCGATCACCAGTGACCTGGGCCTGATCATGACCGGTCTGGGCCTTGGGGCCCTGTTCATCCGCTCGCTCACGGTGATGCTCAGCCGGGAGAGGGCGCTCGACCAGCTGATCTATCTCGAGCACGGTGCGCACTACGCCATTGGCGCTCTCGGGTTGCTGATGCTCAGCGGCGTGGTGATTGGCCGCTGGGGCTGGCATGTGCCCGAGTGGCTGAGCGGCCTGATCGGTGTGGTGCTGCTGGTGCTGGCGCTTGGGGATTCACTGCGCCATAGCCGGCGCCAACAGGCCCTCCCCTCGGCCCACTGACGCCCACTCTCCCTGCCATGGCGCTGCGACTGTTTCTCGATACGGCTGATCCCGAGGCCTGGGAGCGGTGGCTGCCCAGCGGTCTGTTCCATGGCGTCACCACCAACCCCACCCTGTTGCAGCGGGCCGGCCAGCCCTGTGATCTCCCCAGCCTGCAGGGGCTCAGCGCGCGAGCCCTGGAGCTGGGTGCCAGGGAGTTGCACCTGCAGGCCTGGGGGGAGGATCTGGCTGGTTGCGGCGCTGCCCTGGCGGCGATGGCCCCGGGGCGCATCTGGGTGAAACTGCCGATCACCCGCTCGGGGGCCGAGGCGGCTAGGCCGTTGATGGCCGCCGGGGTGTCCATCACCTTCACCGCCTGCTACGAACCGGCCCAGGTGCTGCTGGCGGCAGCCCTTGGGGCCGATTATCTGGCCCCCTACCTCGGCCGCATCAGCGATCTGGGCCGCGATGGGCACGCGGAGCTGATCCGCATGCAGCGCTGCGTGGATGGGCTGGCCTCGCCCCTGCGGTTACTGGTGGCCAGCCTGCGCCAGCCCGACGATTTGGCCCGGCTGGCGGCCGAAGGGCTCAACACCTTCACCATCAGTCCCGTGATTGCTGAGGCGCTGTTCAGCTGTGGCGCCACAGAGGCGGCCGCTGCTCAGTTCGAGCGCGATGCCGGCGCTCCCTAAAGGCCGTTATCGAAGCGCAGTTCGCCGTTCACCTCAAGCCTCACCCCCTCATGGGGCTGCAGGAAGGCTTGGCCCAGCTCCTCGAGGGTGAGGGGGGTGAGCCACTCCAGCTGTTTCATCAGGTGCAGGGCCACGGCGTGCTTGGCGCGGCTGGCACCGTCCTCCACCTTGATGGCCAGGCCAAGGCCTTCCCCCACCCGGCTGAGGCACTGGATGCCTTCGGCGCCGCCCTTGCTGAGCACCTGGCCGTGGCTGGAGCGCATCACTTCGGTGTCGAAGCGGCCACTGCCGGCCACCAGGTCAGGGTGGGCCAGCATGGCCCGGCTGAGCCGTTCCAGTTCCGCCTCTTCAGAGGCCCCCAGGTGGGCAAACAGCAGGGCCATCTGGGAGAGCTGCAGCTGCAGGGTGGGGGCGCCGCAGTCGTCGCGGGCTGTCACCAGCTCAGCGCCGGGCATGCCCAGCAATTCCCCCACGCGCTTGAGCACCTGCTGTTGCAGGGGATGGTCGGTTTGCAGGTAGCTCTCCAGGGGCCAGTGCATGCGCCGGCAGGTGGCCAGGAAGGCGGCATGCTTGCCGGAGCAGTTGTGCTCCAGGGGGCTCTCCTTGCCCCGGGGGGTGGGGCACTGCAGCTGTTCGGTGTCCAGGTCTGCCTTCCAGAGGATCTTGAAGGCCTCGCGGGCCTGGCTGGCTTCTCCGGCATGGGAGGCGCAGGCGATGGCCAGGGCGCGGTCATCGCTACCGGCTTGATCAGCGGCACCACTGGCCACAAACACTTGGGCCTGGAAGGGTTTGAGCGCTGAGCGGATGAAGCTCAACTTCTGGGGATCGCCGGCGCGCATCAGCACCCGGCCGCGCTGGTCGCACACCACGGCATGCACCCGATGCAGGGATTCAGCGATGCCGTTACGGGTGAGCCGCACCTCCAGCGGTGGCATGCCGGGACGGGCTGCGGAACCGAAGCTGCTCGAGAAGGTCATTGCGGGGCTGAGGGCTCGGCCCAGGCCGAAGCCGGTTGGCTCAAAGAGCCTGACAGAGGCTCGTCCCCACGAGCATCAGTGCCGCGGTGATGGCCATGGCCTGCTGCAGCCGTTCGAGCACAGGCTTCACCTCGTGGGTGGCCACCAGCAGATCCTGCTCGCGCCAGGCCAGTGGTTTCTCCCACACCTGGCCGTCATACCAGCCCGATTCCTCGTAGTCCACCGCCGTGGCCATCAGGCGTTTCTGCAGGTTGGTCCAACCCAGCCACTGCCGCAGCAGCATCAGCAGCGGCACCACCAGGCCCGCCACAGCCCCGGCCACCACCAGGCGGGGCAGGTTGTGGCGCAGGGGCACGCTGCCGCTGGCCACGAGCATCGTGAGCGGCAGCACGATCAGCCAACTGCGCACGAGGGGCACAGCCAACCCCTTGAAGCTGGCGTGGGGCCAGGTGAAAAACCACGACTGCTGCAGTTCGCGGTACTGCTCCAGGGGCCGCTGCTCAGGCGGCACCGGGCAGGCCAGGGTCTCGGCGATGGGAAGGTCCGGGGTGGGCTCCGGCGCGGGCATGGAGGGCCCGGCCTCAGGCCGGCGCAGCGTTTTCGGAGCCTAGGTAGGCCTCCTTCTCGCCGTGGCCCCAGAAGGATTCCAGGTCGTAGTAGCGGCGTTCATCAGGGGTGAGGGCATGCACGATCACCTCGCCGTAATCCAGCAACACCCAGCGGCCCTCGGTCTGCCCTTCGCGGCGCAGAGGCAGCCGGCCGGTGCTCTCCTCGATCTTGTCCTCCACCGAGCGGGCGATGGCCCGCACCTGCACATCGGAGAGGCCCGTGGCGATCACGAACCAATCCGCCAGGGAGGACACCTCCTCCACCCGGATCAACAGGATGTCAACGGCCTTGCGGTCGTCGCAGGCTTCAGCAGCCAGAAGTGCCAGAGCCCTGGTGTCGGCCTCAGCCATAGACGTTCTCGCTGCTCACGGATTGACGGGACCCCTGTTGCTGAGCCATCTCAGCCCGGGCCTTACCGGCACTCTTGCGCAGCGCCTCCAGCCGATCTTCGTAGAACCCGCGCTTTTTCTTCTTGCGGCTCTGCTCCACCAGTTCCTTGAGTGCGCCGCCCAGGCTCTTGTAGGCGTTGGGCAGGGTGTAGCCGAAGCGGCAGGCCAGATCGATCGCCCGCTCATCAGCGGCAATGGCATCCTGCAGCCGCTTCTCCGAGTTGTTCTTGAGGTAGAGGCGGTAGCCGGCAAAGCCGGAGAGGCCCAGGGCCATGACCAGCAGTAGCCCGTCCTGCACCCAGAG
>JBIIQU010000072.1:0-5998 GCA_044341905.1 Vulcanococcus sp.
TGAGTTGGCGGCGCTGCGGTATCCAGATCAGCCTGTGGGCAGCAGCGAGGAATGGTGGTGCAAGATCTGCCACTCCCCGTTGCGGAACACATACACAAAGGAATACCGGGCCTGAACCCGTTCCGCCTGCTGGCCCGGTGGATGGAGCAGAAAGCTGTAGGTGCCGGCATCGAGGGCCTGGTTGCAGCCCAGCCGGATCTCGCGGCTCTCGATCCGGCCCTCGGGGGCCTTGGCCAGGAACGATTCGAAGTAGTCGTTGATGCCAACCCCGTCGCGGCGGGGTTCGGCCGAGAGGGTGGGCAGCAGCAGTGCATCGTCGCTGTAGAGGCGGCTCACCTGATGGGCATCGCCGCTGCGCAGGGCCTGTTCCCAGCGCACAAACAACTGCTCCACATCGCTGCTGCTGATCGGAGCACAACTGGCACTGCCACTCATGCTGGCCGCCTGGGCCGGTCCTGCGGACCAGAGCACCAGCCAGCCGAGGCTGAAGGCCAGCACTTGCCGCGCCAACGCTGGGATCCAGCCAGCTTGGTGCGCCCGTTGAGGCCATCGCTGGGTGTCCGGCATCGGTTGAAACCGTGGGTTGCTGTCTTCAGAGTTAACCCAGCGCAACCCCATGGCGCGATTGGCGGTCTTAGGTTCCGGCCATGGCCCTGCGTTTGCCTCCCTTTCAGCCCCTGCCTCCACCGGCGGAGGATGGCAGTGGCTTGCTTGAAGTGGCGCTGGCGGCGTTGCAGCCCACCCAGATGTGTGTGGGGATGGCCGAGATCCGCAGCCGCCAGCTGGATTTCGCCAAGGACACCCCCGAGGAGCGCCGCCGCTACCTGAGGAAAAAGCCAACCCCTCTGGTGCGCAGCGCCAGCGGTGAGTGCTGGATGGTGGATCGGCACCATCGCCTGCGGGGCTTGATGGAGCTCGATCCCACGGCCACCGCCTTTGGCTATGTGGCTTTGCAGTTGGAGGTGCAGGACCGTCACCTGGTGCTGGAGGAGCTGCACCGCCGTGGTTGGCTCTACCTCTATGACGGCCGTGGACTCGGACCGCTTTCCCCGGCGGCGCTCCCGGCCCAGCTCACCGGCACCCTCGATGACCCCTACCGCAGCCTGGTGTGGAAGCTGAAACGGGAGGGTGTGGTGGCGCCTGCCCCCCTGATTCCCTTCCATGAGTTTCGCTGGGGCGCCTGGCTGCGCAGCCGTACCCTTCCGCCCTTCAGTTCAGATCGGTTGGAGCCTGCTCTGCCTGCTGCGCGCGCCCTGGCCCGCTCAGCCGCAGCCTCCCATCTGGCCGGTTGGATTGGCCCGCATCCATAGGGCTCTACGCCTCTGAGAAAGCTGCCTACCTTGCCGGTAGATCCCTGTTGCGGCCTGGCCATGTTCCGGCATCTCCTTGTTCCCACTGATGGCTCGGAACTCTCCAAGGCTGCTGCCGCCCGGGCCGTGACCCTGGCCCAGCAGATGGGAGCCCGGATCACCTTTTTTCACGCCCAGGAGAGTTTCTACGGCCGGCCAGAGCTGGCGATCTACACCGAGGGCCTGGTGATGGATCCGGCACTCGTGGAGCAATTCAGCAAGGCCAATGCGGAGTTTGCCGCCACGCTGTTGGCGGAGGCTCAGCAGGTGGCCAACCAGGCCGGCGTGGAGGCTGCTGGAGACACGGCCGTGAATCCGTTGATCTACGAGGCCATCCTCGAGGCCGCCCAGCGCCATGGCTGTGATCTGATCGTGATGGCCTCCCATGGACGGCGGGGCTTGGCGGGGCTGCTGCTGGGCAGTGAAACCCAGCGGGTGCTCACCCACGCCCAGATCCCGGTGCTGGTGTGTCCAGCCCTCTCTGCCGACTGAGCCGGCGCCGCTGGCGTTGGCGGGTGCCGGTCCAGTCGGCAAACCAGCCCCGGCGCCACAGCCAGGTGCTCTGCACCATCACCACCGCCGCCATCACCCCAAGGCATAGGGGGTAGCCATAGCGCCAGGCCAGCTCCGGCATGGTCTGGAAGTTCATGCCATACACGGAGGCAATGAAGCTGATGGGGGCAAAGATGCTGGAGATCACCGCCAGGGTTTTCATCACCTGGTTCATGCGGTTGTTGGTGTTGGCCATGAAGGTGGCCGTGACCGCGTCGCACTGGTGGCGCAGCATTTCGGTTTGCTCGTAGATCTGGTCCACGTGCTGGCCCATATCACGGAAGCCCTCGTAGGCGTCATCGCTGATCAGGCGCTGGTTCTGGCGTAACAGCACGGCGATCTGGTGTTTAAGTGGCCAGATCTGCTGCTTGATCCGGCGCAGGTTGGTGCGCACGTCGTAGACGCGTCCCAGTAGATCGGGATCGAGGTTGTCGAGGGCGTCCTCTTCGATGTGGTCGAGCTTGGCTGCAATTGCGTCCAGCAGGGGCTGGTTGTCGTCCAGCAGTTCATCCACCAGAAAATGGAGCACATCGTCGAGGTCGCTGGCTCCAGGCGGTGGATCCAGGGAGGCCAGCCAGCGGATTAAACCCGGGAAGGCCTGGGGCTTCGGCTGTTCTTCGATGCTCAGCAGCAAGTTGGGCATCAGCAGCAGATTCACCTGTTCGCTGTGCAGGTGCCCGTCCATGGCTCCGTTCTTGAGGCGATGCAGCAGCAACAGCACCACCTGGCCGTCACTTTCCACCAGGGTGTGGGGGGAACTGGCCATCAGGGCGCTGTGGTGCTGCGCTGGGATGCGCAGCTGCACCAGGGCCTCCTGCAGGCGGATTGGATCGCCGCTGCCTTGCAGTTGCACCCAGAGGGGATGGCCCCTCTGCACAAGCGGCTTGAGCTCTACCGGCGCGGCCAGCTGCACCTGGCGCATCCCCCCGGGCTCAAAGATCGCCACGGAGATGCTGCGCAGGCCCCCGGGCGCCGGAATCGACCGTCGCCTTCGCTGGGGGGATCGGCCGATGGGAGCGGTGCGCCGGGCGGTCACATCAGCGGGCTGGTGCCTGTGTTCTAGGTCGGAAATTGAGTTGTGCTCGCCGTTCGCGTGCGCCGCGGCGTCTCGCCACACCAGCGGCGATAGTCCGCCGAGGTAACTCCACAGGCCAGCAGGCCCGCCTCCGCCATCAGCTCGGCAATGCTGCGGTGCCCCAGATTGGGGTTCTGCAGGAGTCGGCGCAGCCGGCGCAGCCTTAGCCGTTTGGCCTCTGCCATGGGGGTGCAGCCCATCTCCTGCTGGAAGCAGTACTGCAGGGTGCGGATCGAGAGGCCCATGGCCTGGCTGAGCTCCCCGATGCTGAAGCGCTCCGCCAGGTGCTCCTCCATCCAGCGGCAGGCCTCGGCCACGGCGTGGCGGCGGCGCTTGGCGGTGACCCGTTCGCGGTGCAAGCTGGGATCCAGCGGCTGGCCCCACTGCTGCAGAGCATCGGCCAGGGCTGCCGCCGCCTGCCGCGATCCCTGCGGTTGCCAGGCCGCCGCCTGGGCCAGCTGCAGCCCTGCCGCGATCAGCTTGCGGTGGGCCAGGCCTGAACCGATCAGCGGTGATTGGGCCTCCAGGCCCTGGAGATGGTGCTTGGGGATCAGGATCGATACCCCCGTGAGCTGTTCGCTGGTGAGGCCCTGCATGGCATCGCCGGGGCGAAACAGCAGCGCCATGCCGGGCTCCGCCAGGTAGTCG
This sequence comes from Vulcanococcus sp., assembly GCA_044341905.1. GTDB lineage: Bacteria > Cyanobacteriota > Cyanobacteriia > PCC-6307 > Cyanobiaceae > Vulcanococcus. Next base: position 3,625 of record JBIIQU010000072.1, read on the forward strand.
TTGCCGTTGATCCACTCCTGGGTGAGCCCCTCCAGGGGCAACCACAACACCCCATGGCCGCATTGCTCGCGCAGCATCTGCACCTTGCTGTTGCCCCGCAGGTGCAGCACCTGGAATTCCTCCACGCTGCCGCCGCGGATCTCAGCTTCAAAGGATGGGGATCCTTCCAGCAAGGTGCTGCGGTGGTGGCCGAGGGTGCCGGCCACCACGGCCTCCCATTGGCTGAAGTCGTGGCTGTGTAGCAGCGTTTGTAGCCCCGGCCCTCCCAGCAGGTTGTGTGGGTTCAAACCGGGCACCGGCTCGCTGCAGGGGCCCACGATTCTGGCCTCGATGCGCGCTGGCGGCTCAGCTATGGGCTGGTATCCCCGCTGCGCTCTGGCAGGCCAGGGGGATGCCGGCCTCCTGCAGGCCCACCACCAGCCGGCGCAGGAGGGCCCGCTCGGCGGCCCACTGTTCGCCCGTGCGGGTGGTGAGCACCACGCTCAGTTCCACGGCCAGGGGGGTCACCCGTTTCACCCCGCGCAGCCAGGGGGCCTCCAGCAGCTGGGGGCTCCACAGCGGATCACGGGCAAAGGCCGCGCATTCGGCTTCCAGCACGGCCATGGCCTCCTCCAGCCGCGTGTGCTGGGGGGAGAGGGGAATCACCACGTCAACGCCGGAGCGGATCTTGGTGTGGTTCACCAGTTGCTGGCTGGCGCTGTTGGCAATCACCACCACGCGCTGATCGGCGGTTCGCAGTTCGGTCACGAGGATGCCCACGTCAACCACTTCCCCGGTGATGCCGTTGATCTCCACCACGTCGCCCACGGCGTAGTGATCGTCGAGCAGGGCCACCAGGCCCGCCACCACATCGCGCAGTAGCCCCTGGAAGGCAATGGCCAGGCCGCCCAGCAGGGCGCCACCGGCCAGCCACGCCCCCACCGTGAGCTCGCGAACGCCTGGGATGTCGATCAACACCAGCACCGCCAGCACGGCGATGAAGCTGAGATCAATCAGGCGATGGCTGGCCTGGAGCAGGTTGTGGTAGCGCTGCTCGCGCCGGGCCCGTTCCGCCATGGGCACGGCCAGGCTGCTCACCCATTGGCGCAACACAAACACCACCAACAGGCGCAGGGCCGCGGCGGCCATGCCCATGGCCAGCACTTTGAACAGGATGGAGAGGGGTTGCAGCAGCACCGCAATGGCCAGGGGGATCCGGCCGGGCGCGGCTGCCACGGCCAGCCCCACCATCAGCACCAGTTGCACCAGCACGGCCAGAAACAGCAGGCGGATCAAGCCCTGCAGCAGCTGGGCTCGGCTGCTCTGCAGCTCCCGGCTGTCCCGGGCGGCCTTCTGGCGGTTGCGCAGGCGTCGCCGCAGCTTGCCCCACACCCACAAGCTGGCGGAGGCTGTGCCCAGCAGCACGAGTTCGAGCAGAAGAGTCACCTTCAGGCGCAGCCCCACCTGGCTGGGCTGCTCGGTGAAGCGGGCATGGCGCAGGCGCCGTTGCAAGAGCTGGCGCCAGCGGCCGGCCAGTTGCTCACGGCTGAGGCCATGGAGCTGGGCGTCGGCGTCCGTCACGGTGAGCAGCGGCAACGGCGCGGGGCGACCGCGTAATCGGGCCTGGAGCTGGATGCTGCCGTCGCTGCGGTTGGCCATCTCCACCTGCAGGTCGTCGGGCTGGCCCAGCACAGCCCAGGGGTCGCCACTGCAGAGCCGTTGGTTGTTGGGCCCGCCCAGCACCAACCCCTCCAGCAGCTGCTCGGCGATGGCTTCCCCCTGATTGCACAGCTGGCGGGGCTCGTAGAGCAGGGAGAGGTTCCCCTCGATCACGGCGGCCCGTTCGGTGGCCTCTGGACCATTGGCCTCCCGGTTCACCACAGGGGAGGCCACGCTGATGGCGGGCACTCCCAGGATGCGCACCGGAGCAACCTCATAACTTCCCACCGGAGCCGATGCGGCCGTGGTGGGATCGGCGGCCTGGGCCGCGAGCGATGCAGGCGCCAGGCCAAGGCTCACGGCCAGGGCGATCATCAGGGCAACGGTTTGGCTCCAGTGCCGCCACCGCGTTAGCAGCGCCGGGCTGACAGGCCCCCGTGCTGTTTCTACGGTTCCGGTGTTGCGTTGCCTGCTTATGACGTTCGGAGACATCCTGCGCATCGTCTTGGCGTTCATTTTGCCGCCAGCTGCTGTGGCCACCCAGGTGGGTTTCACTGGCGCGTTCTGGTTGAACCTGGTGATCTGGCTGTTCACCTTTGGAGCCCTGGGGCTGCCACTGCTGGCGATTGCCTGGCCGGTCTGCGTGATTCATGCCCTCTGGATCATCATCACCCGGAAGTAGTGGTTTTGGGTTGCAGATCGTGCAGGGATGTAAGGAGAGCGCAAGTTTGGTGGG
>JBIIQU010000073.1:0-5932 GCA_044341905.1 Vulcanococcus sp.
ACCGATTTGATAGCGGCCCTGGGCCACCACCAATTCATCCACACGGTCGTCGGTGAGAACTGCGGCAATACGCAGCTGCTCGGCGATGACGATCTGCTGGGGCATGGAAAGTCAGGAGATGGCTCGCAGGAAGCGAGCCGAAGGGGGATTAGGAAGACGGCGCCAGCCGCGACCACAACACGGGGAAGCGAAACATCCACAGCCATCGCCGATGGCCGAGGGTTCTGGGAGGAGTTGTGGTTTGGAAAAATTCAGGACGACATCCGCAGAGGGGACGCCAAGGGCGGACCGGAGCGGTGACTGTTTCGAGCGCTGCGGCGGGAGGGCCATCACCTAGGGGTGCGTGACCTCAGAACCGCGGCCTACGAGCAGGCCTTACCGGGAAAGAAGCGCAAGTTCCAGATCTGAATGGAACCCGTCTGAACGGCATCTGCCGTGGCGACTTTCAGGAAGAGAGGTTCGAGAAAGCTGCTGAGGCTCCCCTCTCATCAAGAGGGGCGAAGACTCTGGCCAAGGGTCGGACCAGTTGATCTGCCGTCGTGCTTGCACGTTAGCACGGGCATTTTGGCGGGTTCAGCCCTGATGCAACTGCAGCGATTCACGGCGCAGGCTCACCATGTTCAGAGGCATGGCCAGCTGTTGGCTGAACCAGTGCTGCAGCTGTTCTGGGCGCAGGCTGCGACCGGCCGCATCGATCTCGGCGGTGTACTGCAGGCTCACCGCTGCGGGGTCGGGGGTTGCGGCGACGCACAGGTCCTGCAGGTATGGACGGCAGTCCCGGCTACGGGGACGCCCCTTTTTATCGGTGTCCTCCCAGATCCACTCGCCCGCCTGGAGCAAGGCCGTAACAGCAGCCTGCCACTGGGCCAGGCTGACCAGCGGTGCTGCTCCCCCCGCCGCCTCCGAGGGCTCAGGCCGCAGCACCAGGCTCCAGCTGGCCGCCACCAGCTCCTGCGACAGGCTGGCGCCCGACACCGGCACCTCCAGCACCGTCTGCAGGGCGAACTGGGGCGGCAGTTGCTCCTGCAGCCGCTGGCACACCCAGGCTGGGTCCTGCCATTCAGCCATCTCCACATCCATCCACTCGCCGGCCGCCTCGGCCCCCAGGGGCAGGGCCAGGGCGAACTGCACCCGCGGCAGGGGGTGGAAGCCGCCGGTGAAGCTCACGGGCACGCCGCTGCGGCGCAGGGCCCGCTCCATCAGTCGCACCAGATCCAGGTGGCTGAGCAGCGCCAGCGAGCCGGTTTTGGCGAAACGAAAGCGCAGGCGCTGCACCCGCTCGCTGGCGGGAGGCCGTTGGGGGAGCTGCTCCGGGATCGCTGGCGGGGGAATCACCACGTTGTGGCCCAGCTCCGGACCGCACACCCCGCAGCTACTGCAGCCCTCAAAAGAACAATCGGGAACCACCGCCGCCGCTAGGGCTTGGCGAAGGTCGTCGGCCAGCCAGCGCTTGTCAACGCCGGAATCAATGTGATCCCAGGGCAGGGGCTGGGCGCAGAAGGCCTCCAGGTCGTGGGAACTGAGGGCCTCGGTGCTGCTCCAGGCCCCCATCTCCAGGGCGCGGTAGCGGCCGCCCAGGCCCGCGGCCTCAATGGCCTCGGTCCAGGCCGCGTAGGTGCGATCAGCCGCCTCGAACCAGGCATCGAGGCCGGCACCGGAACGCCAGGCGGCCTCAATCACGGGCGCCAGGCGCCGATCGCCGCGGCCCACAAAGTCCTCCATGGCCGAGAGGCGCACATCGGTGTAGTTGGTCTTGAGGCCGCGCAGGGGCCGCAGGGCCTCGCGCAGCAGCTGCTGGCGCCGCTGGAATTCCGCCGTGCTCACGCTGTGCCACTGGAAGGGCGTGTGGGGCTTGGGCGTGAAGTTGCTGATGGTGAGGTTCAGCTCCAGCCGGCCCAGGTCGGTGCAGTTGCGCTGCAGGTTGCGGCAGGTATCGGCAATGCCCAGCACATCGGCATCGGTTTCCCCCGGCAGGCCGATCATGAAATAGAGCTTGATCTTGCGGTAGCCGCTCTGCATCGCCGTGCGGATGCCCCGCAGCAGCTCGGCATCGGTGAGGCCCTTGTTCACGATGTCGCGCAGACGCTGGGTGCCGGCCTCCGGCGCGAAGGTGAGGCCCGCCTTGCGGGTGCCCCCCAGGATGTGGGCGATGTTCTCGTCGAAGCGATCCACCCGCTGGCTCGGCAGGGTGAGGGTCACGTTCTTGTCGGCCAGGCGGTTGCGCAGCTCCACCCCCACCGCCGGCAGGGCCAGGTAGTCGGAGCAGCTCAGGGAGAGCAAGGAGAAATCGGAGTAACCGGTGCGCTCCATGCCGGTTTCGATCGCCTCGATCACCGCCTCCGGCTCCACATCCCGGGCCGGGCGGGTGAGCATCCCCGGCTGGCAGAAGCGGCAGCCACGGGTGCAGCCGCGGCGAATCTCCACGGTGAGCCGGTCGTGCACCGTTTCGATGTGGGGGACCAGGCCCATGGCGTAGTGGGGCATGGGCGTGGCGGTGCGCCGCAGCACCCGCGCCGGGATGCCGGGCCGTTGGGGCACCTGGGTCACGCCGTCAGGCCCCGGTCCATAGAGGCTGGGCACGTAGACCCCAGGCACCTGGGCCAAGTCGATCAGCAGCTCGCGGCGGCTCAGACCCGCCGCCTTGGCCTCGGCCACCACCAGGCCGATCTCGGGCAACACCTCCTCGCCATCGCCGAGCACCACGAAATCGAAGAAGGCCGCGAAGGGCTCCGGGTTGCTAGTGGCGGTGGGGCCACCGGCAAAGATCAACGGCGGTGCTGCCGGATCAGCCAGGGGCAGATCCCCCCGATCCGCTGCGCGGATGGGGATCTGGGCCAGCTCCAGCATGGAGAGGATGTTGGTGGCCCCGAGCTCGTAGCTGAGGGAGAAGCCGAGGATGTCGAACGCCGGCAGGGGCCGGCGGCTCTCCACCGCAAACAGGGACTCCCCCCGGAGCCGCAGACGCTCGGCCAGATCGGGGCCGGGCAGGTAGCTGCGGTCGCACAGCTGGCCGGGAACCGCGTTGAGGATCGAATAGAGAATGATGTGGCCGGTGTTGCTCGAACCCACCTCGTAGATCTCGGGGTAGGTGAGCGCCCAGCGCACCCGGGCACCCTGCCAGTCGCGCGGCTCCACCCCCAGCTCATTGCCCAGATAGCGGCCGGGCTTGGCAATGCTGCGGTCCACCAGGGCCGTGAAGTCCACCGGAGCGTCAACAGGCGAGGCAACGGTCACGGGGGCACGCGGGCGGGCGTTGGCTCGATCGTATGCAGCGGGGCGCCGCGCCATAGGACAATCCCGCCATCAGCAACAGCGCACGGCGCCCGATCCCATGGCTCAGGTCAACGGCAACTACCTCAAGCTCAAGGCGGGCTACCTCTTCCCGGAGATCGCCCGGCGCGTGAAGGCCTTCAGCGAGGCCAACCCGGAGGCCCCAATCATTCGCCTGGGCATCGGCGACGTGACTGAGCCGCTGCCGGAGGCCTGCCGCACCGCCATGAAGGCCGCCATCGACGAGATGGGCACCCGTGAGGGCTTCCACGGCTACGGGCCCGAGCAGGGCTACCTGTGGCTGCGCGAGGCCATCGCCAGCCACGACTTCCAAGCCCGCGGCTGCCAGGTGAGCGCCGAGGAGATCTTCGTGTCGGATGGCTCCAAGTGCGACAGCAGCAACATCCTCGACATCCTTGGCCCGGACAACCGCATCGCCGTGACCGACCCGGTGTACCCGGTGTACGTGGACAGCAACGTGATGGCGGGTCGCACCGGCGACGCCGATGACGCCGGCCAGTACGGCGGCCTCACCTACCTGCCGATCACGGCCGCCAACGGCTTCACCGCCGAGATCCCCAGCGGCAAGGTGGATCTGATCTACCTCTGCTTCCCCAACAACCCCACTGGCGCGGTGGCCACCCGCGAGCAACTGAAGGCCTGGGTGGACTACGCCCGTGCCAACGATGCCCTGATCCTGTTTGACGCGGCCTACGAGGCCTTCATCCAGGACCACGAGCTGCCCCACTCCATCTACGAGATCAAAGGCGCCCGCGAGTGCGCCATCGAGTTCCGCTCCTTCTCCAAGAACGCCGGCTTCACCGGCACCCGCTGCGCTCTCACCGTGGTGCCCAGGGGGCTGATGGGCACGGCCGCCAATGGCGAACGGGTGGAGCTGTGGAGCCTGTGGAACCGCCGCCAATGCACGAAGTTCAACGGCGTGAGCTACATCGTCCAGCGTGGCGCTGAGGCGGTGTACTCGCCGGAAGGTCAGGCCCAGGTGAAGGCGCTGATCAGCTTCTACATGGAAAACGCCGCCATCATCCGCCGCGAGCTCAGCGCAGCCGGCCTGCAGGTGTACGGCGGGGAACAGGCTCCCTACGTGTGGATCAAAACCCCGGAGGGCATTGATTCCTGGGGCTTCTTCGACCTGCTGCTGGGCCAGGCCAACGTGGTGGGTACTCCCGGCAGCGGCTTCGGGGCCGCCGGCGAGGGCTACTTCCGCCTCTCGGCCTTCAACAGCCGCGCCAACGTGGACGAGGCCATGCGGCGCATCCAACGGGCCCTCGCGCCGGCAGCAGCTGCCGCGTGAGGCCCTGCCTAGAGTTCGCTTCCCGTGATGTCTGAACTGGCCGCGATGACCAGAGCAAGCCAGGCACCAAGCCGCGACAGCGGTGGCGCGGCGGTGATGGAGAAGGCCCCGGAGCGGGTTCGCAAGACCTCGCCCCGCTACAAGGTGCTGCTGCACAACGACCCGGTGAACACCATGGAATACGTGGTGACCACCCTGCGGCAGGTGGTGCCATCCCTCAGCGAGCAGGACGCCATTGCCGTGATGCTCGAAGCCCACAGCACCGGCGTGGGCCTGGTGATCGTGTGCGACATCGAGCCGGCGGAGTTCTACTGCGAAACCCTCAAGGCCAAGGGGCTCACCAGCACGATCGAACCGGAAAGCTGATGGCGGCCGCCGGCACGCCGAGCAGGCCGCGCCTCCCCTGGTGGGGCACCCTGCTCTATCCCGCCGCCCTGGTGGCGCTGTTCCTGGGCTGCCAAGGGCTGGCTGGGCTCCTCGGGATTGGGGAAGGGCAGCGGGCGAGCCTGGCAGCGATTCCGGCCTTGGTGGCCCTGGTGCTCAGCCTGCCGCAGCGGCTCCGGCGGCAGTGGGGCGAGCCGCACCCCTGGCGCCGCCTTGGGGTGGTGGCCCCCTGGCCAGCCGTGCTCAAGGCCCTGCTGCGCGGCCTGCTCAAGGCGGCAGCTCTCCTGGCCCTGGTGGTGATCGGCCTGCAGCTGGCCGGAGCACTCACCTGGCCGCTGCAAACCTCTGCCACCGTGGTTCTCAACGGCCTGGCCCTGGCCCTGGGGGTGGGCTTTGCCGAGGAGCTGCTGTTCCGCGGCTGGCTACTCGGGGAACTCGAGCTGCACGTGGGGCGCCAGCGAGCCCTACTGCTCCAGGCCGCCCTGTTCAGCCTGGTGCACACCCGCTTCAATCTGCCGCTGCTGCCCCTACTCGGTCTCCTGGGTGGCCTGTTGCTTCTGGGCCTGGCCCTTGGCCTGCAACGCCGTGCCGACAGGGGCCTGCTGTGGGGTGCCATTGGGCTGCACGGCGGCCTGGTGGGCGGCTGGTTTGTGCTCAACCAGGGGCTGATCGCCATGCAACCGGCCGCCCCCAGTTGGCTCACCGGACCGGCCAACCCCATCGGCGGCGTGCTGGGCTGGCTGGGGCTGGGCCTGCTGTTGTGGGCGCGGCGGCGCTGGTGGAGCGCCTAGTGGCGTCTAGCGGGTCGCCGTGGCCAGGGCCTTACGGCCCTCCACCGGTGCGTGCAACGCCTCCTCCAGCGGAGCAAGGCCGTAGTCGCGCTCCAGCAGATCCATCACCGTGCGGCCGAAATCAGACGGATTGCGCTCGAAAGCCTCCAGGCAGATGCGACCGAAGGTGCTCCCC
>JBIIQU010000074.1:0-5853 GCA_044341905.1 Vulcanococcus sp.
GGGTGGCTCGGTGACCGCCGGCCTGGCCATCTACGACACGATCCAGTACGTCAAGAGCGACGTGGTGACCATCTGCGTGGGCCTGGCGGCCTCCATGGGCGCCTTCCTGCTGGGCGCCGGCACCAAGGGCAAGCGGCTGGCCCTGCCCCACAGCCGGATCATGATCCACCAGCCCTTGGGCGGCACCAGCCAGCGCCAGGCCTCCGACATCGAAATCGAAGCCCGCGAGATCCTGCGCATCAAGGACATGCTCAACCAGAGCATGGCCGACATGACCGGCCAGCCCCTGCCGAAGATCGAGAAAGACACCGACCGCGACTACTTCATGAGCGCTGCCGAGGCGGTGGAGTACGGCCTGATCGACCGGGTGATCGCCCACCCCACCGAGGCCTGAGCCCCAGGGCCGGCGAGGCGCTTTCGTAAGCTCCCTCTTTGCCCTGCTCGCGAAAGCCCGGATGGCCAAGCTCTATTACGACACCGACGCCGATCTCAGCCTGCTGAACGGGAAGACGGTGGCCATCATTGGCTACGGCAGCCAGGGCCATGCCCACGCCCTGAACCTCAAGGACAGCGGCGTGAACGTGGTGGTGGGCCTCTACGAGGGCAGCCGCTCCGCCGAGAAGGCCAAGGCCGACGGCCTCGAAGTGCTGAGCGTGGCCGATGCGTCGGCCAAGGCCGACTGGATCATGGTGCTGCTGCCCGATGAATTCCAGAAAGCCGTCTACGACAAGGAGATTGCGCCGCACCTGAGCGCCGGCAAGGTGCTGAGCTTCGCCCACGGCTTCAACATCCGCTTCGAGCTGATCAAGCCCCCCGCCGACGTGGACGTGGTGATGATCGCGCCCAAGGGCCCCGGCCACACCGTGCGCTGGGAATACCAGAACGGCATGGGTGTGCCTGCCCTGTTCGCCATCCACCAGGACGCCAGCGGCAAGGCCCGTGAACTGGCCATGGCCTACGCCAAGGGCATCGGCGGCACCCGCGCCGGCATCCTGGAAACCAACTTCAAGGAAGAAACCGAAACCGACCTGTTCGGCGAGCAGGCGGTGCTGTGTGGCGGCCTCTCCGAGCTGGTGAAGGCCGGCTTTGAAACCCTGGTGGAAGCCGGCTATCAGCCCGAGCTGGCCTACTTCGAGTGCCTGCACGAAGTGAAGCTGATCGTGGATCTGATGGTGAAGGGCGGCCTCACCGCCATGCGCGATTCGATCTCCAACACCGCCGAGTACGGCGATTATGTGAGCGGCCCGCGCCTGATCACCGCCGACACCAAGGCCGAGATGAAGCGCATCCTGGCCGACATCCAGGACGGCACCTTCGCCCGCAACTTCGTGGCCGAGTGCGAAGCCGGCAAGCCGGAGATGGCGAAGATCCGCGAGCGCGATGCCCAGCACCCGATCGAGCAAGTGGGCAAGGGTCTGCGCTCGATGTTCAGCTGGCTGAAGGCGGCCTGATCCCAGCTCTGCGGCCCCCATGCCGGATCTGATCTCAGGGGTGGACTCCATGGGGGTTCACCCCTTTTTGCTGGCCACCCTGCTGGTGGCGCTGGCCTGCGGCCTCGACCGCCTGGTGGGGGACCCACGCTGGTGTCTGCATCCGGTGGTGGTGATGGGCTGGCTGATCACCGCCCTGCGCCGCGGCGCCGAGGCCTGGGCGGGCGATACCCCCTGGAAGCTGCGCCTGGCCGGCGGCCTGATCACGCTGCTGCTGGTGGGCGGCAGTGCCATGGCGGGCTGGAGCGTGGAATGGTGGGCCCGCCAAGGGCCGCTGCCCCTGCGCCTTCCAGCGCTGGCGCTGCTGCTGATCGGCCTGGCCAGTGCCCTGGCGGGCCGCAGCCTGGAGCAGGCGGCCCGGGAGGTGCTGGCGGCCCTGCCGGATCTGGCCGAGGCGCGCCGGCGCCTGGCCTGGATTGTGGGCCGCGACACCGCGGAACTCGATGCGCCGGAGATTCTGCGAGCAACGGCGGAAACCGCCAGCGAAAACGCCGTAGACGGCCTGTTCGCGCCCCTGTTCTGGATGCTGGTGGGGGCTGCCCTGGGCCACCCCCTGGCCCTGGCCTGGGCCTTCAAGGCCGCCAGCACCCTCGATTCAATGCTCGGCTACCGGCGCGGCCGGCTGGAGTGGCTGGGCACCGCCGGCGCCCGACTCGACGACGTTCTGACCTGGCTGCCCTGCCGATTGGTGGCCCTGGGGCTGCCACTGGTGGCCGGCCGGGGACTAGTGGGCTGTTGGAAGCTGTTCCGCCTGGCCCTGGCCGATGGTGCCCCGGACCCATCGCCGAATGCCGGCGTGTCCCAGGCCGCCTACGCCCATGCCGTGGGGGTGCAGCTGGGGGGCTGGAACCGCTACGGGGCTCAACGCAAAGCCAAGCCCTTGCTCGCCCAGGGCTGGCCAGCTCCCACGGCCGCCAGTGTGGAGCAGATACTGCAGCTCAGCACACGCCTGCAGGTGGTGTGGCTGGCGGCGGCTCTGCTGCTGGCGACGACCCTTCAGTAGGCGCCGCGGTCCATGGGCAGCAGGATCACTCCCACCGTGCGCAGGATGATGCGCAGATCCAGCCAGACATTGCGGCTGCGGGCGTAGCGCAGATCCAGGCGCACCCGGGTCTCGTAACTGAGGTTGTTGCGGCCAGACACCTGCCACAAGCCCGTCAGGCCGGGTCGCACAGCCAGCACTTCATCCATGGCGCGGCCATAGCGTTCCAGCTCATCCCACACAATCGGCCTCGGACCCACCACACTCATCTGACCCTTGAGCACGTTGATGAACTGGGGGAGTTCATCAAGGCTGGAGCGGCGCAGGAACTTCCCGATTGGGGTGATGCGTGGGTCGTTCTTGAGCTTGAAATCACGCTCGAACTCCTGCTTCAGAGCGGGGTTGGAGGCGAGCACGGAGGCCAGCACGCGGTCGGCATCCTTGCGCATGGTGCGGAACTTGAGGCAGCCAAAGCCCTTGTAGCCGCGACCAATCCGACGCTGGCTGTAGAACACCGAGCCCTGGGAACTCAGTTTCACCAAGAGCGCCAGCAGCAGGAACAGCGGCGAGCCCAGGCTGAGCACAAGCAGCGCAAACAAAATATCCCCAGCCCGCTTGAGCATGCGCCCCCGCTTCGACTGGGCAGCCAGAAGGGTGCTGGCAGTTGACTCGGCCGGAATGGAGGCGGCGGCAGACAAACGGCCCTGGCTCAGACGCGGTTCTGATGCCAATTAAAGAAGCAGGCTGCTCCTAGGCCGAGGTGGCGGAGGTCACTCACCCCAGAGGCACAGACAGGGGCTGGGATCTCACCTGCAGCTCCCGCTGATGCAAAGCCCAGGCGCGCTCGATCACCGCCGCCATGCGCGCGCGGAACCGGTGAGGGGCAAATTGCTCCGCCCAGGCCCGCAGCCCCTCGGCCGGCAGGTGGTGCCACAAGCGTTGCTGGTGGAAGTGCTCGAGGGCAGCCACCAGCGACGCCACGTTCTGGTGGGGAAAGAGCAGGCCCGTGGGTTGGGAACAGCCACTGCTGAGGCAGCGAACCGTGTCCAGCAGCCCACCCTGGGCCAGGCCAATGACCGGCGCCCCGGCGGCCATGGCCTCCACCGGTGCAATCCCGAAATCCTCGAGGCCGGCGTACACGTAGGCACGGCAACGGCTCATCAGCCCATTCACCTGCTCCTGGGTCAGCCGGCCCAGGAGCTGCACGTTGGGCTTGGCCATGGCCTCCAGCCGGGCACGCTCAGGACCATCCCCCACAACCAACAGGGGCAGGCCCGTGCGGTTGAAGGCCTCCACCACCAGATCCACCCGCTTGTAGGGCACCAGGCGGCAGAGGCAGAGGTACACGTCGTCGCGGGGCTGATCCCAGCGGAAGCGATCCACGGCTACAGGTGGATGCACCACCGCGGCCTCCCGGCCCCAATAGCGCTGAATCCGCTGGGCCGTGAAGCGGGAATTGGCCACCAGCTGATCGGGCCGCCGGCTGCTGGCCAGATCCCACTGGCGCAGGGCGTGGAGCTGCCAGCGGATCAACGGGCCCAAGCCACGGCGGGCCAGGGCCGAGTGGCGCAAATAGGCGTGCATCTGATCCCAGGCGTAGCGCACAGGGGTGTGCACGTAGCTCACGTGGCATTGGTCGGGGCTGGTGAGCACCCCCTTGGCCACCAGATGGCTGCTACTCACCACCAGGGGATAGTCGGCCAGGTCGAGCTGCTCAATCGCTAGGGGCAACAGCGGCAGGTACTGCTGCACATGACTCACCCCAGCCGGCAACCGCTGGATGAAGCTGGTGCGGATGTGGCGCCCCTGCAGCCAGCTGCCGGCACGGCGGCTCTCGCCATCCACCAGGGCAAACAGCTGGGGCTGGCCCAGCAAGGGATCCAGCTCACGAACCACCAACTCGGCACCCCCCACGGACCGCGGCGTGAACCACTCGTGCACGAGGGCGATGGGGCCGGGAAGGGCAGGCATGGAGGCCAGCGTAGAAGGCAGGTCTTGAAGAAAGCTTGCTCGTGAGATCACAAAAACTCTCAGCTGATTGCCTCCGCCAGCGAGGCTCCCGATGCTGTTGACAGCGTTAGCCAGCCATGCCGATCCGCGAGCTCCTGGAGGACGCGCTCGAAGAGCCGTCGATCGGACAGACCTCCTGCTTCAGCTGGCATGCCACGCCAGTGGGCATTGCGGCCCTGTGGATCGAGGGCCAGCCCCCCACGCCGCCGCCCTACGACAACGCCCTCAAAGAGGGATTGGAAGTGGGTCTGGACCTCAGCCGCGAGGAACGGGAATTTCACCAGGTGAGCAAAGGCCTGGTGCTTCTCTTCCACAGCTGAAGCCAGCCAAGGCTCAAGGGATGGGTGCAAGAGCGATGGAATCCAAAACCTGGTATGGCACGCTCTCCAAGATTGCGGCCCGAACGACAGGGAAATCGGGCACCTTCATGTTGGCCTGCGCAACCGTGCTGGCTTGGCTGGCCACAGGCCCCCTTTTTCATTACAGCGACACCTGGCAGCTGGCCATCAATACGGCCACCACGATCATCACCTTTCTGATGGTGTTTCTGATCCAGCACACGCAGAACCGGGATACGGAAGCCGTGCAAATCAAGCTGGACGAACTCATCCGGGCCACCAAAGGTGCCCACAACGCGCTGCTCGATCTTGAGGAGCGCACAGACCTGCAACTGGATGCCTTCAGAGAGCGCTACGAAGCCCTGGCTCGGGATGCACAGCAGGCCATCCTGCAGGGCTGGGAAGACACAGATAGCCCAGAGGTGTAGGCGAGGGCTAGTGGATCAGCAGCGGCTTGGTGAGCAGCGGTGATGCTCAGTCCCTAGTCGGACGGGAGATCTGCAAGCGCCTGATGGAGAAGATCAGCCGCGAGGTCGGCGACCGAGCGCCCTGTTCTGGCGCTGAGGCGACTCAACCGCTCAAGCGCTTCAACAGACAGATCGAGATCCAGGCGCCTCGGGAAAAGCGACGGATCCAGAGCAAAGTCGGGATCAGACAAGGGGAAGCCTCAAGCCAACCCACTCTGCCGCGGCTTGCGGCAGAGTGCAGCGAACTGCGGCACCGCGGCCTGGCTATTGATCGGGCACGGCCGACTCCAGAAGGAACGACGCCAGGTTGCTCAGCGAACGTCCCTCAGCGGCACTCCGCTCCACGAGGTACTGCCAAGCCCGCTGTGACACCGTCACGCTGATTCGCCGCGAAGAAACCGCCTCAACCCGGCGAGGCGAGGGCCTGAGATCACGACCCTCGAAAGCATCCTCAGGAAAGGTGGTCATACAGCAATTCGCCCCCTGCCCACGACGAACGAGTTGTGGTTTATAGCCACTTAGCGTAGATCAAAAGCCCCTCAGGCTGGGCCGGCGACATCCCCACG
>JBIIQU010000075.1:0-5815 GCA_044341905.1 Vulcanococcus sp.
GCTGGTTCACCAGCCAGCCGGTGGGCCGTGAATTGGCGATCCGCTACGGCTACACCCCGATCTGGACCTCCCTGCTGGAGGATCCGAGCCTCGAGCAGGCCCTGCCCTTGCTGCCGGTGTTGCGGGAGGGGCTCGCGCATGCCGAACTACGCCCGCTCACGCCCCTCTACGCCCAACTGAGCGACAGCCTGCAGCGGCAGCTCTCTGCCCTGATCACGGGTGAACAACCAGCGGCCGAAGCGATGGCCCAGGCGCAACAGCAGAGTGAACTGATCCTGCAGGCGGCCGGGGAACGGCCATGACGCTGTTGCTCCTTGCTCCGGCGCTGCTGTTGGTGGTGGTGGTGTTCCTGTGGCCCCTGCTCCGCTACGCCTGGCTGAGCGGCCATGCGGCCTCGGTGATCACGGGCTTGGTGGCGGTGCCCAACGGCGGTGCCAACTGGCAGCGGCTGCTCAGTGATGGCCGCTTCTGGCAGGACACGGGTCAGACCCTGCGCTTTGCCGGCGCGTCCCTGGCCCTGGAGTTGCTGCTCGGGTTGGCACTGGCCCTGCTGCTGAACCAGCCGATGCGGCGGCGCGGGGCCGTGCGGGCGGCGGTGCTGCTGCCCTGGGCCCTGCCCACCACGGTGATGGCGTTGGGCTGGCGCTGGCTGCTCAACGACCCCTACGGACCGGTGAACGGCTGGATTCAGTGGCTGGGGGGCCGGGCCTACGGCTTCCTCTCCACGCCCACCACCACCTGGCTGTTCACGGTGCTGGCGGACGTGTGGAAGACCACCCCATTCGTGGCCCTGCTGTTGCTGGCGGGTCTGCAGGGCATCCCGCCGGAGCTGGAGGAGGCCCTGGTGCTGGAGGGGGCCGGACCCTGGCAACGCCTGCGGCGCCTCACCCTGCCCCTGCTCGCCCCCTACCTGCTGCTGGCGGCCCTGTTCCGCCTGGCCCAGGCCCTGGGGGTGTTCGATCTGATCCAGGTGATGACCGGGGGCGGGCCCGCCAGCAGCACCGAGAGCCTCGGCCTCTACGCCTACCTCAATGGCATGCGGTTTCTCGATTTCGGCTACAGCGCCACCGTGATGCTCGGCATGTTCCTGCTGGTGCTGGCCCTCAGCGCTGGGGTGCTGCTGCTGCAACGCAGCTGGCTGGGGCGGCTGCGATGAACGCTGCGATGAAAGGGCCCGGTCCACGCCTGCTGCTCCTGGCAGTGCTGCTCTGGAGCCTGTTGCCGCTGCTCTGGCAGCTGCTCACCTCCCTGCGCACACCGGAAGCCCTGGTGCTGCACTCCCCCGCCGGCTGGCTGAGCGGCTGGACCCTGGCCAACTACCGGCAGGTATTGCTGGGGCAGCCGCCCTTCTGGCGTTATCTGCTGAACAGCTCCCTGGTGGGGGCGGCCAGCACCGGCCTCACCCTGGCCCTGGCCATCCCGGCGGCCTACGGCCTCCAGCAGCAGCAACGCCAGCTGCAGCGGTTGATCACCCTGGCGCTGCTGGGGGCGGCGATGTTTCCCTACGTGCTGCTGTTCCTGGCCCTGCTGGAGCTGGCCCGGCAGCTGGGTTGGGGCAACCAGCTCTTGGCCCTGGCGGTGCCCTATGCGGGGTTGTCCCTACCGCTGGCGATCCTGCTGCTGAAGGCCGCCTTTGCCGCCATCCCGCCCGAACTGGAGGATGCCGCCCGCCTGGAGGGATTGAACCTATGGCAGCGCCTGCGGCGAGTGCTGCTGCCTCTGCTGGCTCCCACCATGGCCAGCACGGCGATCCTGGTGTTTCTGTTCAGCTGGAACGAGTACCCGATTGCGCTCACCTGGATCAGCAAGGCTGAACTGCTCACCCTGCCCACGGCCATGGCCCGCATCGCCGGCTCCTCGGTGTACGCGGTGCCCTACGGGGCGTACGCCGCTGCCACGGTGCTCGGCAGCCTGCCCTTGCTGCTCCTGGTGCTGCTGTTCCAGCGACAGATCGTGAGCGGACTCACCCAGGGGGCGGTGAAGGGATGACCAGCGCCAGACCAACCACCCCCAGCAGCGGCCTGGAGCTGCAGCAACTCAGCCGCCGCCTCGGGGATCGGGTGCTGCTCGATCAGCTGTCCCTCCAGGTGCCACGCGGCGAAGTGCTCGCCCTGCTGGGCCCCAGTGGCTGCGGCAAAACCACCACCCTGCGCCTGCTGGCGGGTCTCGATCCGGTGAGCAGCGGCCGCATCCTGCTGAACGGCAGCGCCATCACCCACAAGCCAGCTGGCCAGCGTGCGGTGGCGATGGTGTTTCAGAGCTATGCCCTCTTCCCCCACCTGAGCGTGCTGGGCAACCTGGGGCTGGGGCTGGAGGTGCGGGGCATTCCACCCGCGCAGCGGCGCCAGCGGATTGGAGCAGTGCTCGAGCTGCTGCAGCTGCAGGGGCTGGAGCACCGCAGGCCGGCCCAGTTGTCCGGCGGGCAGCGGCAGCGGGTGGCCCTGGCCAGGGCCCTGCTGCGGGAACCGCAGCTGATGCTGCTGGATGAGCCGATGAGCAACCTGGATGCCCAGCTGCGCGATGCCCTGCGGCCGGAACTGCGTCAGCTGTTGAGCGGCGGCGGCTATCCCGCCATCTACGTCACCCACGACCAGCAGGAAGCCCTGGGCTTGGCCGACAGGATCGCCCTGCTGCACCAGGGCCGACTGCAACAGCTGGGCACGGCCCACAGCCTCTATCACGATCCCGCCAACCGCTTTGTGGCCAGCTTCCTGGGCCGGCCGGCCATCAACCTGTTCCCCCCTGAGGCCGGGCGGCAGCTGGGGGTCAGGCCGGAGCACCTGCAGCTGGTCTGCAGCGGCGGCGTGCCAGCGCAGCTGGTGCGGCGTGAATGGCTGGGCGCCCAGCAGTTGCTGTGGCTGGACAGTGCCCGGGGGCCGCTGCGGCTGCTGTGCGCGGCGGACCTGCCCATCCCAGAGCGGCTGGAGGTGGGCTGGCAACCGCAGCAGGAACTCTGGTTTGTGGAGAGCTCGGGGGAACGCTGCCGCTGACGGTGCAGACCCCTATCACCCATTTGGTACGATGCCCCAGTAGGCCAACGCCTGCAATGTTTTTCATCGGTTGAAGGTCATGTCCCGGGTCTGCCAACTCACCGGCAAGCGCGCCAACAACGGCATGGCCGTCAGCCACTCCCACGTGCGCACCAAGAAGCTCCAGCAAGTGAACCTGCAGGAGCGTCGTCTGTGGTGGGCCGAGGGCAAGCGCTTCGTGAAGCTGCGCGTGTCCACCCGCGCCCTCAAGACCATCCAGAAGAAGGGTCTCGGCGCCTACGCCAAGGAGCTGGGCGTGAACCTGGCCAAGATCTGATCGTTCAGATCTCCTTCAATACACAATCCGCGAAACCGATGAACCGTCGCGATCTGCTTCGCGGCATCAGCGTCTCCGCCTTGGGCCTGCTGGCGTTCCCGCCACAGGCCCTTTCCATTGGCGGGGTGTTGCCCGAGTTGAACCAGCCGGCCCCAGCATTCCAGCTGGATGGGGTCGTGCCCGGTGAGGGTGCCGCTGCCGGCACGGCCGTGGCCGCGAGCCGCAGCCTCACGGACTTCGCTGGCCAGTGGTTGGTGCTCTATTTCTATCCCCGGGATTTCACCGGCGGCTGCACCATCGAAGCCCGCGGCTTTCAGAAGGATCTGGAGGCCTTCCACCAGGCCGGAGCCCAGGTGGTGGGCGTCAGCGCCGATGATCCCGATTCCCATGCGGAGTTTTGCGGCAGCGAATCCCTGGCCTTTCCCTTGCTCTCGGATCCCGCTGGCACGGTGAGCAAGCGCTACGGCAGCTGGATCGCCCCCTTCTCCCAGCGCCACACCTTTCTGATCGACCCCCAAGGGGTACTCCGCAGCAGCTGGGTGGCGGTGCGGCCCAGCGGCCACAGCCAGGAGGTGTTGGCCACCCTCAGGCAACAGCAGGCGGCTCTGCGCGCCTGAAGGTCATCACCCAACCGGTGCCGGCACCTTCCACTTCCCAGCGGGGCAACCAGTTGCGCCAGCTGTAGGCCACGAAGTGGCCGCCCGACCCCACCCGCTCGTAGCCACCCTGGCGGTTGTCGAGCTCGCCATAGGGATCGTTGAAGATGCCGGCGCCAGGCCGGTAGCCCACCGCCAGGATCCAGTGGCCGCCGCCTCGGGGCGCTGAAGCCGGGCCGTGGTGCAGAAAGCCTGTGGCCACGGGGTAGCCCAGCTGCAGCTCCTGCTCCAGGAGGGCGCGGGTGCCGCTGGTGTCAAAGCGGGCCAGGATGCCGTAGTCGGCGCAGGCGGCGATCTGGGCCTGGGCCGAGGTGGTGTCGCCGTAGCGGCGCACGGTGTTCAGGTAGGTGTCGTCGGCGTTGGAACCGAGCAGTGCGGTGGGCCGCAGGTACTTCACCGCCATGGCACAGGTGCTGGAAAAACACATACGCAGGCCCTGGCCAGGCAGCTGGCTATCGGTCTGCACGTAGTACTGGCGCACAGGAAGCACCAGGATGGAGCTGGTGGTGAGGGTCAAGGCCTCGAGGCCACTGACCTTCTGATAGCAAGCGACAAGCGTTAGGCCAGCTGGCGGCCGCGCCAGGTCCAGCCCTGTCCCGTGCTGGTTTTCCAGATGCTGGCCGGCACGATCGCCGCGATCAGCAGGGCCCCCAACCAGCTCAGCCACCAGTAGCGAATCGGCGTGCCAAAGCGCCACCAGCTCCACAGCCGCAGGGCCAGCAGCAGGCTGATGCCCACCACAGCTGGCGGCAGCCAGAGGGGCTGATGCAGCCCCAAAGCGGCCAGCAACACCCCCCAAGGGGCCGCAAACAGCAGCAGCACAACGGCCGCACTGCCGAGGGTCTTGATCCAGTCGCGGTCGAGGCCGAGGAACCAGTTCTTGGTCCAGCCCTCCCACAGGGCAGAAAGGCTGCGATACATCTGCAGATCCACCAGGTCCACCCCCAGCAGGTAGCGGAGCTGCAGACCCGAGCCCTTGATCAGCCGCGCCAGGGCCAGATCTTCCACCACCTCGCCGGCCACGGCGGCATGGCCGCCAACGGCTGCATAGGCACTGCGGCGGAACAGCATGAAGGGCCCGGCGGCAAAGGCAGTGGGATCGGCAGGGTCATTGCTGCGCTCCATCGGAAAACCCAGGCCCAGCAGCGTGGCCACGATCGGCTGCACCAGCCATTCCGCCAGGCAGCTGCACTGCAGGCGCGGGGCCAGGGAGAACAGGTCGCTGCCGTGGGCGGTGGCATCCGCCAGGGCGGCAGCCAGGGCCTCGGGGCGCAGGCGCACGTCGGCATCCAGGAACAACAGCCACTGCTGGGCTGGATCCCCCGCCGGCCAGGGGGCAGCGGCCGCCACACTGGCCGCCCAGTTCTTGCCGCACCAGCGCTCACCCTCCGGGCGCGGACCCGCCTGCAACAGCAGACGTTCCGGCGTATCGGGGCCCAGGGCCTCGCGAGACAGGGCGTGGGTCGCGTCGGTGGAGGCATCGTCGATCACCACCAACTGCCAGGGCACGCCGGGATGCCGGCTGGCCAGGGCCGCGCTGATGCAGTCGGTGATGTTGTCGGCCTCGTTGTAGGCGGGGATCACCACCCGCAGGTGCAACGGCGGCGGACTGGCGGGTTCCGCAAGGGAGGCGAGGGGCTTGAGCCGGGGGGCACGGCCCAGTTCCAGCTCCAGCTTGAGCAGCATCAGGGCCAGGCCGGCAACGGGGAGCCAGGCCAGCAGCGACACCACCCCTTGCACCTGCATCAACCATCCAACCCGGTGTGCCGCTCCCAGGCTGTCACCTCACTGCGGTAGGCCTCCCACTGGCGCCGGCGCAATTGCTCGTAGGCCCGGCAGAAGTCCTCGCCGAG
>JBIIQU010000076.1:0-5795 GCA_044341905.1 Vulcanococcus sp.
CCTCCTCTTCTGTGAGGCCCACGCTGGCCAGTTCGGGCTGGGAGAACACGGCTGAGGCCACCAGCTCGTGGTTCACCTGGCGGGGCTTGTGGCCAAACACCGTATCGGCAAAGGCGCGGCCCTCATCCACCGCCACCGGAGTGAGGTTGATGCGGTCGGTTACATCGCCCACCGCGTAGATGCCGGCCACGTTGGTGCGCTGATCGGCATCCACCGGGATGCGGGAGCCCTCCACGGCCACCCCGGCGGCCTCCAGGTTGAGGCCCTTCAGGAACGGCTTGCGGCCGGTGGCCAGCAGTACGCCGCCGCACGGGATTGACTCGCCGCTCTGGGTGGTCACGGTGAGCTCCCCCGGGGCGCACTGGCCGGTGATCGCCGCCGGGGAATGGGCGAAGCGGATCTCGATGCCATCGGCCTCCATGGCGGCACGCACCGCCTCGCTGGCCTCGCGGTCAAAGCCGCGCAGCAGGTGATCGCCGCGCACGAGCTGGGTCACCTGCACCCCCAGGCCATTGAGGATGCCGGCGAATTCACAGGCGATGAAGCCGGCCCCCACCACAACCACCCGCTCGGGGAAGCTCTCCAGCTCGAACATGTCGTCGCTGAGCCAGCCGAGCTCGGCACCGGGGATCTCCGGGCGATGGGGGCGGCCGCCCACCGCGATCAGGAGCTGCTTCCCCTGAAGCTCGCGCTCGCTGCCATCAGCCGCCACTACCACCACGGTATTGGCGCCGCTGAAGCGACCCCAGCCCCGCACCAGCTCCACACCGGCCTTCTCCAGAAAGCCGATGTGCAGCGTGTTGAGGCGATCCACCTCGGCCCGCACGTTGGCCAGCAGGGTGGTGGCATCGAACTGCACAGCACCGGTGCTCCAGCCGTAGCTGGCGGCATCGGCGAGCAGGTGGCGGTAGGCCGAGCCGTACACCAGCAGCTTCTTGGGCACGCAGCCGCGGATCACGCAGGTGCCGCCCACCCGGTCGCCCTCCACGATCGCCACCCGGGCGCCGTAGCTGGCGGCCCGCTTGGCGGCGGCCAGACCGCCGGAGCCGGCGCCGAGCACGATCAGATCGAAGCAGTCGCTCATGGAGGGGAGGGCAGAGGTGTGGCGGGGGGCGATGGCCCGCACGGGCTGGGCGGAAGTTAGGTGAGCCGCTGCAGGCTGATGGGTGTCTGCACCGCGGCCGGCAGGGTGTGCGAAACAGGGCAGACCTTCATCCTCTCCTGGATCACTGCATCGGCATCGGCATCGGCATCGGCGGGCGTTGGCGGGTGCTGATGGCGGCGCCACGCCTCAACGCCAGTGAGGCCTGCCGAGCCGATCAGCAGCAGGGAAAAGCCCTGGCGCAGGCGCCGATCACTCAGGTGCGGGGCCAGCCGCTGCCCCAGCACCGCACCGATGGTGCCGCCGCCTAGCAGGGGCAGCATCAATGGCAGGCTGGACGTGGGCCAGTGGCCCTGGGCGGCGAGGGCCACTAAGGCATTCACCGCGATCAGCAGCAGGCTGGTGCCACTGGCCAGGGCCATCGGCAGCCCGGCCAACAGCACCAGGGCCGGCACGATCGCAAAGCCTCCACCCACTCCGGCAATGCCGGTGAGCAGCCCCACCACCACCCCCTGCAGGGCCAGGAGCAGGGGCCGGGCCTTGCGGTTCTCGCTGGCGCTCTCGCTGTCGACTCGCCCCTGGGACCTGTGGTTGAGCAGCCAGGAGGCCACGAGGGCAGCGATGGCGAACACCGCCAGCTGGACGGGTTCGGGAATGGAACCGGCCTTCACCCAGCTGCCGCCGATCCAGCTGCCGGCCAGGGCTGGAATCCCCAGGATCAGGGCCGGTTTGGGGGCGAACTGGCCGCGGTGCACGTAGGGCCCCAGGTTGGCCAGGGCCAGCACCATCACCACCAGCAGTGAGAGGGGAACGGCTTCCCGGGTGGGAAGGGCGGCGCCGCTCACCAGCAGCGGCAGCAGCAGGATTGAGCCTCCGGCGCCGAGCACCGAGAGCAGGAAGCCGATCAGGGCGCCGCCGGCGACCAGAAGGGCGAGGCTGGTGAGAACCATCAGACGGTCACCCGGTTCCAGGGCATGGCGGCCAGCAGCCGGGCCATGCCGCAGAACCCGCTGATGCCCGCAAACACCAGACCCGCGCCCACGAACCAGGTGAGCAGGATCCAGGCGGAGGCCACGGTGTTGCTGAGGATCAGGCCCAACAGCACCAGCGAGCCGGCGGTGATCTGCACCTGGCGCATCAGGGGTAGGGGGGCGTTCTGGAGCTTGCGCATCGGCAGGCCGGCCTGCTGCCAGTGGGGAAGCCCCCCCTCCAGATCGCTGAGCGGATGGGGATGGCCCTGTTGCAGCAGCTGGTGAAGGGCCCTGGCGCTGCGGTTGCCGCTCTGGCACACCAGCACCAGGGGGCCTTGGGGAAGATCGGCCTGGGTGATCCGCGAGAGGGGCACATTCAGGCTGCCGGCGATGTGGCCGCCGGCGTATTCCATCGGTTCACGCACGTCGATCACCGTGACGGCCCTGGCGGCCAGTTGATCAGCCAACGCGTGGGCGCTGATGCGTTGGGTGGGGTTGTTCATGGCAGCGATGGGGGAGGTGGAACAGCGGTGGAAGTCAGATGTGGCTGGCTCAGGGCGCCACGGCGCCGGCGACCGGATAGCCCTCATCGCTCCAGCGGGCCAGGCCGCCCTGGAGGTTGGCCACCTGTTGGCGCCCGGCCTTGAGGAGTTGCTGGGTGGCCAGCGCCGAGCGGCTGCCGGAATGGCACACCACCACCACGGGCTGCTCGGTGGGGATCTCGGCGGCGCGGGCCTCCAGCTCCGGCAGGGGAATCAGCAGGCTGTCGCCGATCCGTCCATCAGGCCCCTCGGTCTCCTCACGGGAGCGCACATCGAGGATGGTGAGCCCATGGCGGTGGGCTGCGACCCAGGCCGGTACCAGTTCTGGCAGGCCGGCATAGCTCCGTTGCACGGGTGCCCAGCTGGCCGCCGCCGCGGCGTCTCGGGGCTTGCCGGAGCGCAGGTTGCCCGGCAGGGCCTCGGCGATCTTGTGGGGGTGGGGCAGCTTCATGTTCTGCATGTGACCCACGAAGTCCCGTTCGGTGGCCGCACCGCCAAGGCGGGCGTTCAAGGCCTTCTCTTCGGCCACCGAGGTCAGCGTTCGGCCGGTGTAGTCGTGGCCGGGGTAGAGCAGACAGGTGTCGGGCAGGCTGAAGATCTGCCTGGTGATCGAGTGCCAGAGGGTGTGGGCGTCGCCCTGCTGGAAGTCGCAGCGGCCGCAGCCGCGCACCAGCAAGGCGTCGCCGGTGAAGGCCATGGTCTGGTCGTCGAGCACGAAGGTGAGGCAGCCATCGGTGTGGCCGGGGGTGCTGCGCACCTCCAGGTGGCGGCTGCCGAAGGCCACGAGATCGCCATGGCGCAGTGGCAGGGTCACGTTCTCGGCCCGGGCCACAGCGGCCAGGCCGATGGCACAGCCGGTGGCCTCGTGCATCAGCCAGCTGCCGGTCACGTGGTCGGCATGGGCATGGGTGTCGATCGAGGCCACCAGTTCGATGCCGAGTTCGCGGATCAACGAGAGATCGCGGGCGGACTGTTCAAACACCGAATCGATGATCAGCCCCTGGCGGCTGGGTACGTCCGCCAGCAGGTAGGTGAAGGTGCCGGTGGCTGCGTCGAACAGCTGGCGGATCAGCAGCACGCCGCCTCCGGCGGCGGCAGCCAGGGAGAGGGTGGAGACCGGAGTCACGGCCATAGCCGATCAGTTGAACACCTTTATGACTATAGCCGCATAAAGCCCCAGCGTGTGCGTCGTGGGTCGAGGGTGTGGCCGGGGCTCGTGTCAGGGGCTTGAGGTCCATTGCCCTGCCACCGCGCTCTCGCCTCGGTGGTGGGGCCCTTCCTCGATCCAGAGCCGCTGCTCCTGCAGCACCAGCCACTCCTGGCCCTTTCAGTTCACTCTCCGGTTCTTCTGGCTCGATCAGCGGTGCGGCCACTGGCGGCCGGCCCGTCCCTAGTGCCAGCTGACGCGGCGTGTAGGCCTCGAGAATCAGGAGGCCACCTGGCCGCAGAGGTGTCTCCGCCTTGCGATGGACCTCGGCCCGCAGCTCCGGTGGCAGATGCATCCAGATCGCTACCACCAGGTCCCCGCTCTCGGGCTCCGGTGTGCGCTCCGCCAGCTCGCAGCCGAGGGTTTCGATGCGCAGCCCGTCTCCGCGTAGCGCTGGTTCCAGAAGTCCGCGTTCGCCATGGTGAACCTGGAAGCTGCATGATGACGTCATCGTCATAAAACACTTCCATGGGTGCGTCCGGGCCTGTGCTCACCCCGCCGCTGCTTGAGGAGTTCAGCCAGTTCTTTCGCCTATTGAGTGAGCCGGCACCTCGAGGCTCAATGGCAACAGCTGCAAACTGCTTGAACCACGGCCCCTTACTCCAGCCTGGTCCCCTCCAGCTGGGTGCCATCCAGGCTGCAATCGCCTAGCTCGCGGCCTCGCAGGTCGGCTTCGCGGAGGTCGGCTCCCTGGAGATCCACCCCGTCCAGATCCCCCAGCCGCAATCCCGGGAACTGGCGCTGGCCAGCGCTGAGGGCCGCGCGCAGCTCCTCGAGGGTGTGCGGACCCGGGCTGGGGGCGGCCATCAGAGGATGGCGGCCAGGGCATCGAGCTGTTGGCGGCGGGTGGCCAGCAGCAGCTTCTCGGCCTGGCCGATCAGCTTGAACACGGCTTTATCGCTCACTTCGTAGAACACCAGCGAACCCTCGGGCCGCCGCTGCACCACCCCGGCGATGGTGAGCAGCTTCAGGTGCTTCGACACCAGGGCCTGGCTGAGACCCGTTTTGTCCACCACGGCGGTCACGTTGAGCGGGCCGCCCCGCAGGGCCTCCAGCACCACCAGGCGATTGGGCTCGGAGAACACTTTGAAGTACTCGGCCAGGGCTTCCATGGGCAGGGACGGGTGGGCGGACGGAAAACCAGAGCCACAGCCTAACGTATGCAGCCAGTATCACGATGCCGTTATCCTGTGATTTAGTTGTTTCTTCTTTCGCGCTTCGCCCATGCCGACTACGTTCTTCGCCCCTCCTTGGCGGGTCTTGTCGTGTGAGCGGTTTCACCAAGCACCTCTGCTGGAGCGCCAGCACGATCGCCTCGAGGCCCTGCTGGCTGATCTGGTGGATCGCCACTGCCTCGCTGAGCAGGAGCGCAGCACCGTGGGGGCGGAGGCCGACACCCGCGACTGCTGTGACGTCAACGCCCCTCAGCGTGGCTACGGTCCGGAGGTAGCGGCCCGGGTTCGGTTGTGCTGCTCTCCGCCTCTCGGCCGATTGCGAGCCTCAGTGTCGCGGAAGCCCTGGCGACCCTCCGCAGCGGAGCTGAGGGCCTCAGCGCAGCGGAGGCTGCCCTGCGCCTGGAGCGCTTTGGCGCGAACCGCCTGCCCCAGATCCAGCGCAGGCCACTGCTGTGGCGCTTCACCGATCAGCTGCGCCATTTCATGGCGTTGTTGCTCTGGGCGGCCGGTGGCATGGCCTTTCTGGCGGGCACTCCCGAACTGGGCTGGGCGATCTGGAGCGTGGTGCTGATCAACGCCATCTTCAGCTTCTGGCAAGAATTTCAGGCCGAGCGCACCCTGCTGGCCCTCACCCAGGTGTTGCCGCGGCAGGTGCGGGGCTGGCGCAATGGTGCGCTGGTGGCCGTGGCTGCCGACACCCTGGTGCCGGGTGATCTGATCGACCTGGAGGAAGGGGATCACGTGCCTGCCGATTGCCGGGTGTTGCAGGCGGCGGGGCTCTACCTGGATGTGTCGGTG
>JBIIQU010000077.1:0-5773 GCA_044341905.1 Vulcanococcus sp.
CTGCTCGATCAGCTCATCCACGCGGGCGGCATCGAACTCCACCTTCACGGCCTCCGCCTTGAGCCCCTTGGTGGTCTTGAGGCTGGGCGTGGGTTCCACGTCCATTTCCAGGGTGAGGCTCAGCTCTTGGCCGGGTTCAAAGCGCTCCAGCAAGGATTCGAAGCCCCCATCTAGGGCGGGCTGGCCGATGGCGGGAATCTCGGCCTGCTTGAGGGCATCGCGGAAGACGCTGTCCACCAGGTCTTCGAGGGCGGTGGCGCGAATGCGCACCGGGCCGATCTGTTGCAGCAGAACCGCGCGGGGCACCTTGCCCTTGCGGAAGCCGGGCAGCTTGATGCTGCGGCTTAGCTTTTCCACGGCCGCGTCATGGCTGGTCTGGGTGCGGCCGGCGGGCACCGAGATCTCCACCGCCATGCGGCTGCCGGGACGGGGGCTGGTGCTGACCTTGAGGTCGGCGCCGGTCTTGGCGGTCGGTGCGGCAGGGCTGGCGGCAGGGCTCATGGAACGGGAAGGCGGGGTATGGCCGAACCGAATCGGCGAGGCAGCCCACGATCCTATGAACTCACCTGTGACGAGCTCCAACGGCCCCTCGCCACGACCGTGATGGGCGCGTATTGTTTTGTTCAAGAACCACGAGACCCGCTGCGTTTCCTCGAACCGTCAGCGCGATAGCCACCCTCTCGTCGACCCCTACAGCTTTTCCATTCACGCCAGCTCCTTCCACGATCACCGGACAGCCTCTCTCCATCGCATCACCGTTCTGAATCGCCTGCTGTCAGCTCGCAGCTGATTCCTCAGGCTTCTCTGCCCTGGCCTTCTTGGTTCTGCAGTCATGGTCTGGATAGCGGGCTTGTGCCTGCCAGGTTCTGCAGCAGCACATCTGATCCAAGCCCCACGTCCCGGTTCCCTCCTCTTTCGTTCATCCGTCCCTGCTCCCGTTGACCACCGCTTCTCCCCGTTTCCTGCCCCAGCGCCCCCTCAAGGTGGCCGTTCTCGGCGCCACCGGTGCCGTTGGCCAGGAACTGCTGGCGTTGCTGGCTGAGCGTCAGTTCCCTGTCGGTGAGCTGGTGCTGCTGGCCTCGCCCCGCTCCGCCGGTCAGACCCTGGAGTGGAACGGCCAGACCCTCACGATCCAGCCGGTGAGTGCCGAGGCCTTTGCGGGTGTGGATGTGGTGCTGGCGTCCGCCGGCGGCTCGGTGTCGAAGCAGTGGGCACCTGTGGCGGCGGCTGCTGGAGCTGTGGTGATCGACAACTCCAGCGCCTTCCGCATGGATCCCTCAGTGCCCCTGGTGGTGCCGGAGGTGAATCCCGAGGCGGCCTTCAGCCACAACGGCGTGATCGCCAACCCCAACTGCACCACGATCCTGATGACCCTGGCCCTGGCGCCCCTGGCGGCTCGGCGGCCCCTGCGCCGGGTGGTGGTGAGCACCTATCAGAGCGCCAGTGGTGCTGGCGCCCGGGCCATGGAGGAGCTGCGCCAGCTCAGCCAGGCGGTGCTGGATGGCGGCACCCCCGAAAGCAGCGTGTTGCCCCACTCCCTGGCCTTCAACCTGTTTCTGCACAACTCCCCCCTCCAGGACAGTGGCTACTGCGAGGAGGAGTTGAAAATGCTGAATGAGACCCGCAAGATCATGGGGTTGCCCGATCTGCGCGTGTCGGCCACCTGCGTGCGCGTGCCGGTGCTGCGGGCCCACTCCGAAGCCCTCAACATCGAATTCACCGAGCCCTTCCCCGTAGATGAGGCCCGGGATCTGCTGGCCCGGGCTCCTGGTGTGGAGCTCATCGAGGACTTTGACTCCAATCGCTTCCCCATGCCCACCGATGTGACCGGCCGGGATCCGGTGGCGGTGGGACGGATCCGCCAGGACCTGAGCGAGCCCAAGGCCCTTGAGCTTTGGCTCTGCGGTGATCAAATCCGGAAGGGTGCAGCCCTCAATGCCATTCAGATTGCCGAACTGCTTCTGGATCCGGCCCAGGTGCCGGCACCGGCTGTTGCTGACGCAACGCCTGTTTCGGGGATCACCGCATGACCAGCAGCCCCCTCAGCCCCGGATCCCTCTCCCCATCCCCCTTTGGCCGGGTGCTCACCGCCATGGTGACCCCCTTCGCCCCTGATGGCTCCGTAGACCTCCCCCTGGCCGCGCGGTTGGCGAGCCATCTGGTGGATCACGGCTCCGATGGCCTGGTGCTGTGCGGCACCACCGGTGAATCGCCCACCCTCAGCTGGCATGAACAGCACCAGCTGTTCTCGGCCGTGAAGGCTGCAGTGGGCCACCGCGCCCAATTGCTGGCTGGCACCGGCAGCAACTGCACGGCGGAGGCGGTGGAGGCCATTGCCGAGGCTGCCGCCCTGGGCGCCGACGGGGCCTTGGTGGTGGTGCCCTACTACAACAAGCCTCCCCAGGAGGGCCTGGAGGCCCATTTCCGGGCCGTGGCCGCCGCGGCGCCCCAGCTGCCGGTGATGCTCTACAACATCCCCGGCCGTACCGGCTGCAGCCTGTCGGCGGAGACCGCTGCGCGGCTGATGGATCTGCCCAATGTGGTGAGCTTCAAGGCCGCCAGCGGCACCACCGAGGAGGTGAGCCAGCTGCGGGCCGCCTGCGGCGAGCGCCTGGCCATTTACAGCGGCGACGATGCCCTCACCCTGCCCATGCTGGCCGTTGGTGCCGTGGGCGTGGTGAGTGTGGCCAGCCACGTGGCCGGCGATCAGATCCAGGCCATGGTGCGAGCCTTCCTGGCCGGTGATCTGGCCTCTGCCCTGGCCGTGCACGAGCAGTTGCTACCGCTGTGCAAGGCCCTGTTCTGCACCACCAATCCCATCCCCGTGAAAGCCGCCCTGGAGCTCAGCGGCTGGGCCGTGGGTGCCCCCCGACTTCCCCTTGTTCCCGCTTCAAACGACGTGCGCGACCGACTCACTTCCGTCCTGGCAGCCCTGCGTCCCACCTGACGCCAAGGCCTACCGCCTCCGCCGCCGAGCGGCCCTGAGGTTTCGTTTCAGCCACATCTCCGTTGTTTCGCCGGCCTGGCCGGCACCTCTTTTCTGAATGACAACCCACCCCATTACCCGCAACGGCTCCGCAGCAACCCATGCAAGCGGCGCCCCCAAGCAGCCTCACCTGCGGGTGATTCCCCTCGGCGGTCTGCATGAGATCGGCAAGAACACCTGCGTGTTCGAGTACGGCGACGACATCATGCTGGTGGATGCCGGCCTCGCCTTCCCCAGTGATGGCATGCACGGCGTCAACGTGGTGATGCCGGACACCAGCTATCTGAAGGAAAACCAGAAGCGCATCCGCGGCATGATCGTGACCCACGGTCATGAAGATCACATCGGTGGCATTGCCCACCACCTCAAGAACTTCAACATCCCCGTGATTCACGGCCCACGCCTGGCGCTGGCCATGCTCACCGGGAAGATGGAGGAGGCCGGTGTGATGGATCGCACCATCCTCGAAACCGTCGCCCCCCGCGACGTGGTGAAGGTGGGCCAGCACTTCTCGGTGGAGTTCATCCGCAACACCCACTCGATGGCCGACAGCTTCTCGCTGGCCATCACCACCCCCGTGGGCACGGTGATCTTCACCGGTGACTTCAAGTTCGACCACACGCCCGTGGATGGCGAAACCTTCGACATGGCCCGCCTGGCCCACTACGGCGAGAAAGGGGTGCTGTGCCTGTTCAGCGATTCCACCAACGCTGAAGTGCCGGGCTTCTGCCCCCCCGAGCGCTCGGTGTTCCCCTGCCTGGATCGCCACATCTCCCAGGCGGAAGGCCGGGTGATCATCACCACCTTCGCCAGCTCGATTCACCGGGTGGCGATGATTCTCGAGCTGGCCCTCAAGAACGGCCGCAAGGTGGGCCTGCTGGGCCGCTCCATGCTGAACGTGATCGCCAAGGCCCGTGAGTTGGGCTACATGCGCGCCCCCGACGATCTGTTTGTGCCCATTAAGCAGATCCGTGATCTGCCCGACCGTGAAACCCTGTTGCTGATGACCGGCAGCCAGGGTGAACCGCTGGCCGCCCTGAGCCGCATCTCCCGCGGCGAGCACCCCCAGGTGCAGGTGAAGAGCACCGACACCATCATTTTCTCGGCCAGCCCGATCCCCGGTAACACCATCTCCGTGGTGAACACCATCGACCGGCTGATGATGCTCGGCGCCAAGGTTGTCTACGGCAAGGGCGAGGGCATCCACGTGTCCGGCCACGGCTTCCAGGAAGACCAGAAGCTGATGCTGGCCCTCACCAGGCCCAAGTTCTTCGTGCCCGTGCACGGGGAGCACCGCATGCTCGTGGCTCACGCCAAGACGGGCCACTCCATGGGGATCCCCGTGGAGAACACCCTGATCATCGACAACGGCGACGTTGTGCAGCTCACCGCCGATTCGATCAGCAAGGGCGATCCGGTGAAGGCGGGCATCGAATTGCTGGATGCCTCCCGCAACGGCATCGTGGATGCCCGGGTGCTCAAGGAGCGTCAGCAGCTGGCGGAAGATGGCGTGATCACCCTGTTGGCGGTGGTGAGCACCGATGGTGTGATGGCGGCGCCGCCTCGGGTGAACCTGCGCGGTGTCGTCACCGCCGCCGATCCGCGCAAGATGAGCCTCTGGGCTGAACGTGAGATCACCTGGGTGCTGGAAAACCGCTGGCAGCAGCTGTCGCGTAACAGCGGCGGCAAGGCCCCCGATGTGGACTGGATGGGCGTTCAGCGGGAGATCGAGGTGGGCCTGCAGCGCCGCCTGCGCCGCGAACTTCAGGTGGAGCCCCTGATCATCTGCCTGGTGCAGCCCGCTCCCGGTGGCACCCCCGCCTATAAGGGCCGTGCCGATGCCGAGCCCGATAGCCGTCCGGCTCCCCGCGGCCGCCGTGATGGCAACCGCGAGCGTTCCGAGCGGGCCCCGCAACCCCAGCGGGAGCTGGCTGCCGTGGGTGCCCCGGCACCAGCGCCGGCTGCTGTTGCCGCTCCGGTGGAGGCTGCACCAGCCCGGGTGGAAGAGCCGGAGATGCCCGCCAACCGCACCCGCCGCCGCCGCTCCACCGCCGCCGGCTGAGCTAGCGCAGCACCACCTTCAGGAGCCCCTTGGCCAGTTCCGCCTCCTCGGCGGGATCGAAGGCCAGGGGGCTTTCTGCTGTCGGTTTATCGGCTAGCTCCTTGGCCGGCTCCTCGGCTGGCTCACTGGGTTCAGACGCTTCAGAGGGCTCGACGGTTGCCGGAGGGGGCGCCGCCACGGCTTCCGGCGCGGCGGCCTTCGGCGCCTCCCGCAATGACTCCAGCCACGGACTGGCGGCGGTGCAGGGCTGAACGGGCACTGCGGTGGCGCCTGGGTCGTGGTGTTGCTCCAGCCAGGGCATGGCGGGGGAAGCGGCTGCCGGTAGGGGCTCGGCCATGGCTACCGGCTCGGGAGTGGGCGCGTTCTGGCAGAGCACCAGGCCCTGCTGGGCCAGTTGGCGGTAAGCCGGGTCGGCGCTGGCGTCGTGAACGGTCTGGTAGTAGCTGGCTGCCCGTTCAGGGGCCCCCAGCCCATACAGATGGATGTGGCCCATCAGCAGCTGGAGCCGCTCGGCCAGTCCGTCCGCCCGGTCGGTGGGGAGTCGGGGCAGCAGGGCCTCGGCCTGGCGGAGGGCCTCGCTGAACTTCCCCTCGCCGTAGGCCCGCTCAATGTTGATGTAGGCCTGATCCTGGGGGCTGCTCATGGAGCCGGCGGGGGTGGCTGGTGGTTCTGCAGCCCCTGTTTAGAGCTGGGATGGCTCAACCACAGGTGCTGGCGGTCCCAGT
>JBIIQU010000078.1:0-5764 GCA_044341905.1 Vulcanococcus sp.
GGCTGGTGGCTGGTGGCTGGTGGGTGCGGCTGCAGGGAAAGACAGAAAGCCCGGACGCGCCGGGCCAGGGGGTGTGAGGAGTGTGTGGGCCGAAGCCCGCACGCCTCGAGGCTAACGCCGGCGTTTACTTGCCCATGCCCAGTTGCTGGGCCTTTTGGTAAACCTTGCCCTCGGTGAGCAGCGAGGGGGCCACCACCACCTCCACCTGTTGCATCTCCTTCAGGGTGCGGGCGCCGAGGGTGCCCATGGAGGTCTTGATGCAGCCCAGCAGGTTCTGGGTGCCGTCGTCGAGGCCGGCGGGGCCCCGCAGGATCTTCTCGAGGCTGCCGGTGGTGCCCACCTTGATGCGGGTGCCGCGAGGCAGCACTGGGCTGGGGGTGGCCATGCCCCAGTGGAACCCACGGCCGGGTGCCTCGGCGGCCCGGGCGATCGGGGAGCCGATCATCACGGCGTCGGCGCCGCAGGCCAGGCACTTGCAGATGTCACCGCCGGTCACGATGCCGCCGTCGGCCACGATCGGCACATAGCGGCCGCTCTCGCGCTGGTAGTCGTCGCGGGCGGCGGCGCAGTCCGCCACGGAGGTGGCCTGGGGAATGCCGATGCCCAGCACCCCGCGGCTGGTGCAGGCGGCACCGGGGCCGATGCCCACCATCACGCCGGCGGCGCCGGCGCGCATCAGCTTGAGGGCCACGTCGTAGGTGACGCAGTTGCCGATCACCACGGGCACGCCAAAGTCGCGGCAGAGGGCTTCAAGATCCAGGGTTTCCTGGCCCTCGGGGCCGACGTGCTCGGTGCTCACCACCGTGGCCTGCACGAAGAAGAGGTCAGCGCCGGCCTCGGCGATGGCCTTGCCGAATTTGAGGGCCGCCACCGGGGTGGCACTCACGGCGGCGATGCCGCCCTTCTGCTTGATCTCAGCAATGCGCTGGCGGATCAGGTCTTCCCGCACCGGTTGGCTGTAGAGCTCCTGCATCAGGGGCACGAACTCGTCCTTGCCCACCGCGGCAATGCGGTCCAGGGCCGGGTTGGGGTCGTCGTAGCGGCACTGGACACCCTCCAGGTTGAGGACCCCCAGGGCCCCCTGCTTGGTGAGTTCCACGCACATCCCCACGTCCACCACGCCATCCATGGCGCTGGCGATGATCGGGATCTCACGGGTGATGCCGCCCAGGGTCCAGCTGCTGTCCGTCACCGCGGGATCCACGGTGCGGCCACCCGGCACCAGGGCAATTTCATCGATGCCGTAGGCGCGGCGAACGGTACGGGAGCGGCCGAGCTGAATGTCCACCGGAGACCTTGACGCAATCGGGCCAAGCTATCAACCGGCCCGACCAGCCCCTCCCTGCCAGGGGAGCTGTTCTCAGCGATTGCCGCGAAATGCAGCCCAGCGGCCTTTGACGTTGGCGATCACCTTCTCGCGGTCGCTGCTGCGCACCAGATTGCCGATGCCAAAGCGCACCACGGCCACCAGGCCGGCGAGTTCCAGCAGGCCTGGCACCAGCGGCAGGCTGTCCAACACCCCCAGCAAAGCGCCGTAGATGCGCAGCACCACCAGCAGGCCGATCAGGGCGGCGGCGGCGGTGAGCGGTGTGCGGGATGTCTGCCAGAGCTGCTGCAGCTGGCCGCTGGCGAGCCACTGGCGCAGCTTGTCCAGCAGCAGGTCCCACTCGCCGCCTTCGGTGTCCCCGCCGGTTGGCCGTTCCAGGGCTGGCAGCTCCAGGGTGCTCAGCACCGTGGGCACCTCGGGCACGGCCACGGGTTCTGGAGCCGGTTCAGGGGTCACCGGTTCAGCAGCTGCCGCGATCACCGGTTCAGGAGCCGCTTCGGGAGTGGGTTCAGCGCTGGGTTCTGCCTCGGCGGCACTGCCTCCCAGTGGCACCACCTCCACGGTTGGAGCTGTCTCGGCGGCGAGGGGCTCCTGGGCGGCCGGCTGCTCCACCTGTTGCTCGGGCTCCTGCTCCGGCTGCGGCAACGGGGAGGAAGCGTCAGCCATGGGTCGGCAGTGGAGTCAACGATGGGGGAGCTTACGGCTGTTTCCCTGTTCTGGGCGGTGCGGAGAGCCGATGCATCGGCCCGTTCAGCCCTCCAGGGGCACCAGGGCGGGCCGCTGGTTCAGGGGCAGCAGGGGCAGGCGCAGGGGGAACTGTCCGGATTGCAGCTGGGTGCACAGCTCGGCGGCGATGGAGGCGGCCAGGCGCGGACTGTGGGCCGGAGCGCAGCGCAGCTGGCGCCCATGCAGCGGCAGGTTGCCCTGCTTGAGCTGGGCATAGCGGATCGAGCCAAAGCTCGGTTTGATCCGGCGTGGGATGGCGAAGTCCAGCACCGGGGCTTCCAGGTCGGCATCCGTGCTGGCCACCTGCTGGGCCACGCTCGGGTTGATCAGGGGAATCGGCGCGGCGATGGCCACCAGCAATCCGCTGCCGTGGCCCTCCATGGCAGCAGCTCGCACCCACTCCGGCCGCAGAGCGTGGAGGTCAACCTCCAGGCTGCAGCTCATGCCGGGGCTGGCGGCATGGCCGCTGGCCAGGCGCCGGACCGCCGGATTGTGGCCGCTGCCGCTGCCGGTGACCCAGCCGATTGCGCCCCCCACCAGCACCGGTGAACCAGGGCCCAGCAGCGAGAGGCCCGGCATGGCCAGCCCGATGCTGCCGCTGCCGCCGCAGCTGTAGAGGGCCGTGGCGAAGGGCCCCAGCAACGGCCCCCAAGGGGTGCGGGTGAGCCCTTCAGCGCTGCTCACCGCCACCACGCCGTTTTCACTGATGCCGCGGTGGAGCAGCAGCCGGCCGGCGCCAATGCGATCCAGGCTGAGCCGGGTTTCCAGCTCCTGGCGCGGCTGCAGGGCCGTGGGTTCTCCGCTGGCGCTGAGGGGAACCTCCTGCCCCGCCAGCAGCGAGGCCAACACCTGGGCGCCTCCTCTGCCCAGGGGGAGCACCAGATCCGTGCTGCCGTGCCCGCCGATGCCCTCGGTTCCCCCCAGACGAAAACGGCGGATGCGGATGGGGGGATCGCTGGGCCCCAGCTGCAGCACCAGGCTGGCTTGGTCGTGGAACTCCGCGTTGGCCGCCACCACCACATCGGTGGCCTCGAAGGCTGCCGTGATCCCCGCTGCGGCGACCCGCTGCTGGAAGGCCGCCACCGTGCAAACCCGCAGCGTTCCCTGCCGCTGGCGCTCCTGCAGGTCCACTTCAGTCCGCGGTGACGAGGTCATTGGCGGAACAGTCGATAAAATGCGTTCTAACGAAGGCGCTTTTGAATGGCGGATCCAAGCGGACCCGGAGAACTCACTCCCGGAGACTCCGACGGGCGGATCATCCAGGCGGACCTGCGCAATGAGATGTCGCGCTCCTACTTG
Organism: Vulcanococcus sp.; assembly: GCA_044341905.1. Classification (GTDB taxonomy): domain Bacteria; phylum Cyanobacteriota; class Cyanobacteriia; order PCC-6307; family Cyanobiaceae; genus Vulcanococcus. The sequence goes on from JBIIQU010000078.1 coordinate 3,353, forward strand.
GAGTATGCGATGAGCGTGATCGTGGGCCGGGCCCTGCCCGATGCCCGCGATGGCCTCAAGCCGGTGCATCGCCGGATCCTCTACGCCATGTACGAGCTGGGCCTCACCAGCGACCGGCCCTACCGCAAATGCGCCCGTGTGGTGGGCGAGGTGCTGGGTAAGTACCACCCCCACGGCGACACGGCGGTGTACGACGCCCTGGTGCGCATGGCGCAGGACTTCTCCATGCGCATGCCCCTGATCGACGGGCATGGCAACTTCGGCTCGGTGGACAACGATCCACCGGCGGCCATGCGCTACACCGAGTCACGGCTGCGGGCCCTCACCACCGACAGCCTGCTCGAGGACATCGAGAGCGAGACCGTCGATTTCATCGACAACTTCGACGGCTCTCAGCAGGAGCCGACGGTGATGCCTGCCCGCATCCCCCAGCTCCTTCTGAATGGCTCCACGGGCATCGCCGTGGGGATGGCCACCAACATCCCCCCCCACAACCTCACGGAGCTGATCGACGGCCTTCTGGCCCTGATCGCCAACCCAGACCTCGAAGACCGGGAACTGACGGCGCTCATCTCGGGGCCGGATTTCCCCACTGGAGGCCAGATCCTGGGCCGCCGGGGCATCCGCGAGATGTACAGCACCGGCCGCGGCTCGGTGACCATGCGGGGCGTGGCTCAGATCGAGACCGTGGAGGCCAAGGGCCGCCCCGATCGCGATGCGGTGATCATCACCGAGCTGCCCTACCAGACCAACAAGGCGGCGCTGATCGAGCGCATCGCCGAACTGGTGAACGACAAGAAGCTCGAGGGTATCGCCGACATCCGCGATGAATCCGACCGCGATGGCATGCGGATCGTGATCGAACTGCGGCGCGACGCCTACCCCCAGGTGGTGCTGAACAACCTGTTCAAACTCACCCCGCTGCAGAGCAATTTCAGCGCCTACATGCTGGCGCTCGTGAAGGGGGAGCCGGTGCTGCTCACCCTGCGCAAGATGCTCGAGGTGTTCCTTGAGTTCCGCGTTGAGACGATCGAGCGCCGCACCCGTTATCTGCTGCGCAAGGCCGAGGAACGCGACCACATCCTGCTCGGCTTGCTGATCGCCCTCGACAATCTCGACGCGATCATCGCCCTGATCCGCAGTGCGGCGGATACCGCTACCGCTCGCCAGGAGCTCCAGGATCAGTTCGGCCTCAGTGATATTCAGGCCGACGCCATTCTGCAGATGCAGTTGCGGCGGCTCACGGCCCTGGAGGCCGACAAGATCCGCCTGGAGCACGAAGACCTGCTCGCCAAGATCACGGATTACAAGGACATCCTGGCCCGCAAGGAGCGCGTCCTGGCCTTGATCACCGAGGAGCTGCAGGCGATTCGCACCCGCTACGACTCGCCGCGTCGCACCGAAATCCTTGACCTCGAGGGTGGCCTCGAGGACATCGACCTGATCGCCAACGAGCGCTCGGTGGTGTTGCTCACCGAGAACGGCTACCTCAAGCGGATGCCGGTGAGTGAGTTTGAGGCCACGAGCCGCGGCACCCGGGGCAAGGCCGGCACCAAGAGCCAGGGTGAAGAGGCCGTGAAGCTGTTCATCAGCTGCAACGACCACGACTCCCTGCTGTTGTTCAGTGACCGCGGTGTGGTGTATTCCGTGCCGGCTTACCGGGTGCCGATGTGCAGCCGGGCGGCCAAGGGCACGCCGATTGTGCAGTTGCTGCCCATCCCGCGGGAGGAGTTGATCACCTCCCTGCTGGCGGTGAGCGCCTTCGAAGACAACATGGTGCTGGTGATGCTCACCAGTGGCGGCTATGTGAAGCGCACGCGGCTTTCAGCCTTTGGCAATATCCGCTCCAATGGTTTGATCGCCATCTCCCTGGAGGAGGGCGATGCCCTCACCTGGGTGCGCCTGGCCCTCCCCGGCGACAGCGTGTTGATTGGCTCCCGCAATGGGATGACCATCCACTTCCGCCTCAGTGATGAGGAGCTCCGTCCCCTGGGCCGCACGGCCCGCGGCGTTCGGGCCATGAACCTGCGCCCCGGCGATCAGCTGGTGAGCATGGATGTGCTGCCGGTGGAGCTCGCCGATCGGGTGGAAGGTGCCGCCGCTGGCGAGGATGACGAGGTGGACAGCGAGGAGGTGGCCCCCAGCGAAGGCCCCTGGGTGCTGGTGGCCTCGGCCAGCGGCCTGGGCAAGCGGGTGCCGGTGGATCAGTTCCGCCTGCAGAAGCGGGCCGGGATGGGCCTCCGCTGCATGAAGTTCCGGCGCGATGGCGACGTGCTCGTGGGCCTGAAGGTGCTGGGGGCGGGTGAGGAGTTGCTGCTGGTGAGCGAACGGGGCGTGATTGTGCGCATGCGGGCCGACGCCGTGCCCCAGCAGTCCCGCGCCGCCACCGGCGTCCGTCTGCAGCGGCTCGAC
>JBIIQU010000079.1:0-5749 GCA_044341905.1 Vulcanococcus sp.
GGCGCTCCAGCGCGAAGCCCTCGGCTGCCATGCGCCGCATCAGGGCCGCCGCCTCCTCGAAGCGCGCGGCCATGGCCTCCAGGCTGGCGCAGTCGGCCGTGAGGCCCGTTTCCTTCCAGGTGAAGTAAGCCATCTCAGGGCAGCAGCACCAGTCCCACCACCACCAGTAGCAAGCTGAGGGCCCAGAAGCCCACCACCACCTGCTGTTCGCTGGCGCCCCCCAGCTCGAAGTGGTGATGCAGCGGGGCCATGCGCAGCACGCGCCGGCCCACGCCATCGGGGCCCTTGGTGGCCTTGAACACCCACACCTGCACGATCACCGACAGCGATTCGGCCAGGAACACGCCACCCATCACCAGCAGGGGCCAGAGGCTGTTGCTGAGCAGGCTCACGCCCGCCAGGGAAGCGCCCATGGCCAGGGAGCCCGTGTCGCCCATGAACATCCGGGCCTTGTGGCGGTTCCAGAGCAGGAACCCCAGCCAGGTGCCGGCCATGGCTGCGCAGAAGCCGGCCATGGCGGGATCCCCCTCGTGGCCCCGCAGCATCAGCTGCAGCCCCAGGCCGCTGAACACGATGGCGCCGCAGCCCGCCGCAAGGCCATCGAGGCCATCGGTGAGGTTGGTGGCGTTGCTTTCCGCCAGGAACACGAACAGGCCCAGGGGCCAGATCAACAGGCCGAGGGGCAGCACCCAGCCCAGGGGGAGCGCGATGTCGCCGGGGTTGGCGCCCCCCAGCAGCTGCTGCCAGGCCGCCCAGGCCAGGAACACTCCGGCGGACAGGGCCTGCAGCAGCAACTTGCCACGGGGGCTGAGGCCCGTGTTGTGGCCCTTCGTGAGGCTGCGCCAGTCGTCCACGGCGCCGATGGCCATGGTGGCCAGGGTGATGGCCGCCACGGCCAGCAGCCGTGGGTCGCTCGGGCTCACCAGTCCCCCCACGATCACGCCAACTGGTACCGCCAGCAGGCCGCCCATGGTGGGGGTGCCGGCCTTGCTCAGGTGGGCCTGGGGGCCCTCGGCGCGGATCACCTGGCCCAGCTTGAGGTTGCGCAGTTTGGGGAAGCCCCAGCGGCCCAGGGTCGCACTCACCAGGGCGGCCACCAGCAGGGGCACGCTGAGCTGGGGAGCCTGGCTGAGCACATCGCTGGCCAGGGCCACGCCAAACAGCACGATGCCCAGCAGCAGCGCCAAAGGGCGACTGTTGCTGGGCATCGAGGCCATCAACCTGGTGATCGGCCCAGGGGGGCGATGGGTGGACGTCTGGGCCGGTGCGGGAGATGCCAAGGGGAGCGGCCGATGGGTCGCGCGTTCGGCCGGACCTTAGGTCGGATCAGTCTTCCCAGTCCTCTTCTGTCTGCTCGTCGGCGGCGTTGTAGTCCTCCTTTTCGCCCATGAGTGCGGAGAGCTCCTCCTCTTCCACGGTGCTCACGTCGGCAGAGGCGGTTTCCTCGTCGGCCACCAGACGGCCGCTGGTTTCGAGCCAGCTCAGCAGGTCGGGCTCTTCGCGCAGGGGCAGCACCGGAGCGGGTTCGCTGCGGCCGTAGCGGGTCAGCGACGGATTGATGCCGTCGAGGCTGCTGAGGCTGTTGCTGAGGGTGCTCATGTATGGATCTGTTCGGACGGGCCTTGGCCAGAGCGCCTGCGGGAGGGCCCTGTCGGAAACTGGTGGGCTACCCGGCGCTGCAGGGCGCCAATCCATCACCTTAGCCGAGGCTTGTGTTGCCCCTGGGTCTCTTGCCTGTTGCCGTGTCCCGCAAGCTGCTTCAGCTCGCCCTGCTGTGGGGTGGCGCCCTGGGGCTGAGTGCCCTGCTGGTGTGGTCGGGTCGCCATTGGAGCCAGCCCTTGCTGCACCAGGCCTGGGCCCTGGAGCATCCTGCAGCGCCCGGCTGGTTGGCCCTGGCGCTGGTGTTCCTGCCACCGGTGGGGATGGCCCTGGTGCTGCTGCGTGGCCTGGGGGCTGCAAACCACGACAGGGGAGAATCGTCCGACTGAGCGCATGGAGACGCGTTGATGGGTCGGGCGAAAAAGGCGGTGCTGGCTTACTCCGGCGGTGTGGACACCAGTGTCTGCATCCCCTATCTGATGCAGGAGTGGGGCGTGGAGGAGGTGATCACCTTCGCCGCCGACCTGGGCCAGGGTGACGAGCTGGAGCCGATCCGCCAGAAGGCGCTTGATTCAGGGGCCAGCCAGTCGATCGTGGGCGACCTGATCGAGCCCTTCATCACCGAGTTCGCCTTCCCGGCGATCCGCGCCAACGCCCTCTACGAGGGCCGTTACCCGCTCTCCACCGCCCTGGCCCGGCCGCTGATTGCCCGCCGCCTGGTGGAGATCGCCCGCGAGGTGGGTGCCGATGCGGTGGCCCACGGTTGCACCGGCAAGGGCAACGACCAGGTGCGCTTCGATGTGGCCATTGGAGCCCTGGCCCCCGATCTCAAGGTGCTCACCCCGGCCCGAGAGTGGGGCATGAGCCGCGAAGAAACGATCGCCTACGGCGAGCGCTGCGGCATCCCCTCGCCGGTGAGCAAGAAGTCGCCCTATTCGATCGACCTCAACCTGCTGGGCCGCTCGATCGAAGCCGGCCCCCTGGAAGATCCCAACGTGGAGCCCCCGGAGGAGATCTACGCCATGACTGTGTCGGTGGATGCCGCTCCGGCGGCTCCCCAGATCGTGGAGATCGGCTTCGAGCAGGGCAATCCCGTGAGCATCGACGGGGAGCGCCTCGATCCCGTGAGCCTGATCCGCAAGGCCAATGCCCTGGCCGGTGGCCACGGCTTCGGCCGCCTCGACATGGTGGAAAACCGGGTGGTGGGCATCAAGAGCCGCGAGATCTACGAGACCCCCGGGCTGCTGCTGCTGATCAAGGCCCACCAGGAGCTCGAGAGCCTCACCCTCGCCGCCGACGTGCAGCGCTACAAGCGCCAGATCGAAGCCAGCTGGGCTGATCTGGTGTACCAGGGGCTCTGGTATGGCCCGCTCAAGGAGGCCCTCGACGGCTTCATTGACCGTACCCAGCAGACCGTGAACGGCACGGTGCGGGTGAAGCTGCACAAGGGCAACGCCACCGTGGTGGGCCGCAGCAGTGTCACCAACAGCCTGTATGTGCCCGACATGGCCACCTACGGCTCCGAGGACCAGTTCGACCACAAGGCGGCCGAGGGCTTCATCTACGTGTGGGGCCTGCCCACCCGTCTCTGGGCAGCGGCACGCCGCGGCTGATCGCCCGCACGCCCTCAGGTTTCCCGGGGGTCAGGCCACCCGGTTGTGGGGACCCATCAACCGCTGGGTGGCCGCCTGGAGGCGGTTGATCGGTTGCACCGCGGGCAGCGCCGGCCCGCCCCTGGGGAGTTCGGCAGGCGGTGGGGGCAGTTGCCGCTGGAGACGATCACGCAGCTCGAGGTTCTCCTCGGCCAACAGCCGCTGCCGCTCCAGGAAGGGCTGCAGCCGCTGCTCAAACTTGCGCTCGAAGATCTCTGGCAGCTCATCGAGCAGGGCCTGAAGCTCCGCCAGCTGGCGTTGGCTGGCCGCCAGTTCCCGCTGGGCGGCCTCCAGGCTCTGATGCTCAGCAGGACCCTCAGGGCTCAACGGGTTGGACGGCGACGGGGATGTCCATCATCGCCAAGCCACAAAAAAACGCCAGGACCAATGGCGCGCATTGGCATCTGGCGTTGATGGAATTGGCGTCTTGGCCTCAGGCCTCGACGGTTTCCAGGGCGGCGGCGTCGCTGGTGGCGGTGGGCACGGGGCCGCTGCGGGGAGCGGGCACAGGGCCGTCTTGCTTGACGGTGAGGTAACGGATCACGTCCTCGCTGAGGCGCATGGCGCGCTCGAGGCTGGCCACCTGCTGGCCGTCACCGTTGTGCACCAGCTGCACGTAGATGCCTTCCTTGTGCTTGGCGATGGGGTAGGCCAGGCGGCGCTTGCCCCGCATCTGGCAGTCGAGCACCTCGGCGCCGGCTTCCGTCACCAGGTCGCGGTACTTGGCGACATGGGTTTCCACCTCTTCCTCCGGGATGTCCGGACGAAGGATGTACATCGTTTCGTAGTAGGGCTGCTGCGACATGGCTTTCGCGATCCGACGTGGGCGCCGAAGTGGACGGTGGCTGGCGGAACCGGTCTGCGGGAGACCTGTCCGACCAGCGGCGGATTAACCACCTTATCGCGCGGGGGGCGAGCCCTTTCAGTAGAGCTGCATCCGCACCGCCTCCGAGAGGCTGGGAATGTCTGCTTCCTTGCCCCGCACGCACTGCACCACGGCAAACAGCACCAGGAGCAGCACCCCCAGGAACACGCTGTTGGCCAGGGTGCGCACGGCGAAGTTGCCACCCAGGGGGGCCAGCACGATGTTGAAGGCCAGCGACAGCACCACCAGCACGATGTCCAGCAGGATGGCCTGCAGCACGTTGAAGCGCACGAAGTAGGGCACCCGCTGGTTGCGCACCACGGCCAGGAACAGCACCAGGAAGAGCAGGAACCCGCCGAAGGGCACCGCCTGTTGGAGTAGCACCAGCGGCAGGGCCGGCAGGCTCAGCCACTGCAGGGCCGGAAACAGGTTGGTGAGGGAGCGGCCGAAGGGCAGCCCATCGCTCCAGGGCAGCAGATAGGCCAGCAGGGCCAGCAGGCGCTGCCAGGGGGGGATCTCAGCCATGGGGGGCCCGGAATTGGCTCGAGGCTAAGGGGGCTGCTGGGCTGCCGTTCATTGGCCGTTGAGGTGCATCAGCAGGGCCTCGCGCATCACGTCCACGGGAACCTCCGCCTGCCCGCTCCACAGGCGCAGGGCTGCGGCGCCCTGCTGCACCAGCATCTCCGTGCCATCGATGCTGCGGCAGCCCCGTTGGCTCGCCTGGGCGAGCAGGCGCGTCGGCCGCGGCGTGTAGATGATGTCGTACACCACGGTGCTGGCCTGGAGCGCCTCCAGCTCGCGGGCGTCCAGGGGGCAGGCCGTGGCGGCGGAGGGGTTACTGGCGGAGGCCATGCCCACCGGGGTGGTGTTCACCAGCAGATCGCAGCTGGCGATGGCCTCAGCCAGGGCCGTGCCGTCATCGGTCCAGGGCAGCGGCTGCAGCTGCGGGGCCCAGGCCTGGCAGTCGTGCTGGAAGGCCTCCAGGGCCTCGGGCCTGCGGCCCGCCAGCGCGATGGAGCTGAAGCCCAGCTCCACCAGGCCGGCCACCACGGCCCGAGCACTGCCGCCGCAGCCCAGTACTACCGCCCGCTGGCCTGGGCTGGTGGTGCTGCGCAGGGGAGCGATGAAGCCCTCCACATCGGTGTTGGTGCCGAACCAGCCGCCCCCAGCCATGGGCACCAACACATTCACAGCCCCCAGCCGCTGCGCCAGGGGGCTGAGCTCCCGCGTCAGCGCGGCCACGCTGTGCTTGTGGGGGATGGTCACGTTCAGGCCGCGGCAGCCCATGGCCTCCAGGCCCTGCACCACCGTGGCCAGCTGCTCGGCCGGGGCCGGCAGGGCCAGGAACACCCAGTTGAGGCCCATCTGCCGCAGGGCCGCGTTCTGCATCACCGGCGAGAGGGAATGGTGCACGGGATCGCCCAGCACGCCTGCGATGGCTGTGGTTCCCGAGAGGCTGAGGGGCGGTGTCACGGCTGCTCCTGTTCGGCAACCACACCTAGCCCCACCACGGGCCTGCTGTTGAGGATGCCTTCAGTTCAGAACCCCCCTTCGGGAGGCAGTCATCCATGGGCAAGGTTGTTGGAATTGACCTTGGCACCACCAACAGTTGCGTGGCAGTCATGGAGGGCGG
>JBIIQU010000292.1:0-2549 GCA_044341905.1 Vulcanococcus sp.
CAGGCCCACAAATATCCCGGTCAGCTATCGGGAGGCCAGCAGCAGCGCGTGGCGATCGCCCGCTCCCTCTCCATGGAACCGCGAATCATGCTGTTCGATGAACCCACCAGCGCCCTCGATCCCGAGATGGTGCAGGAGGTGCTCGAGGTGATGCAGGAGCTTGCTCGCGACGGCATGACCATGGTGGTGGTAACCCACGAGGTGCGCTTCGCCCGCCAGGTGGCCAGCCGCGTGGTGTTGATGGCCGACGGCCAGGTGGTGGAGATGGCTCCGCCGGACCAGTTCTTCACCAACCCCCGCCACGAGCGCAGCCGGCAGTTCCTCAGTCAGATCGCCTGAGCAGGATGGTTGTCAGTGGATCCCTAAAGTGAGTGGATGGATTAGCCGCGGGGGCGGTGCCATGGCTGATCGCGCCATTCATTCACCCGCGGGCTCTCCGTCCGGCCACGCCGACGCCGACAACGCAGCGGCCTCCGAGCGCATCACCAGCCAGCTCGGCCGTCTGATTCCGCTGGTGAATGGTGAGGCGCGCATCGCCGGTGTGAACCGTTCCGTCTGCACGGCGTCCCTGGCGTCCTTGCTGAGCTGGGATGACGACGGCCAGCTGGCCGTCGATTAGGCCGGGGTGCAGCCGCCGGTTCCGCAACAGCTCCTGGTCCTGGCCGGGGGTGGCCACACCCATGCACTTCTGCTGCGCCGCTGGGCGATGCGGCCTCGGTTGAAACCAGCAGCCACCCAGGTGCTGTTGGTGAGTCGCCACAGCACCGCCCTCTATTCGGGCATGGTGCCGGGGCTGGTAGCGGGGCTGTACCAACCCAACGAGTGCGCCATCGACCTGCGGCGCCTTTGCGGCCAGGTGGGCGTCACCTTCGTTCAGGCCGAGATCACCGGCCTAGAGCTGGAGCTGCGCGAGTTGCAGCTGCAGGGGCGCCCCCCCTTGCGCTGGGATGTCCTCAGCCTGGATCTGGGCTCCGTTACCGCGGTGGCCGATGCCGCCATCGCCGTGAAACCGCTCGAGCCCTTCCTGGCCTGGAGCCAGGCGCAAGCCTCCGGGAGCTCGCTGCGCATTCGTGGGGGCGGAGCAGCCTCGGTGGAGCTGGCCCTGGCCTTCCGGGCCCGGGGCCTGGCCCCCCGCTTGCTGCTGCGGGGGGAGGCCCTGCAATTGGGCTCTGCCGCGGCCAACCGGGCGGCCGAGCGACTGCTGGCCGAGGCCGGCATTGCCGTGGAGCGTCGCGTGGCGGCGGATCAAGCGGCCGATCTCGCCTGCACTGGTAGCCACGCTCCGGCCTGGTTGGCCGCCAGTGGCTTGCCGGTGGAGCCGGCCACCGGCCGGGTGCTCACCCACGCCAGCCTGCAGGTGCTGGGCCAGGAGCGGCTGTTTGCCGTGGGGGATTGTGGCCTGATCCAGGCCGATCCCCGGCCGGCCTCCGGCGTGTGGGCCGTGCGCGCCGCCCCCGTGCTGGCGGCCAATCTGCAGCAGGCGCTGGAGCGACCAGGCACGGCCCTACAAGCTTGGCGGCCCCAGGCCAGGGCCCTGCAATTGCTCGGTGATGGCGGCTGGCATCCCGGTGGTGCCAGGGCCCTGGCCCTTTATGGCCCTTGGGCTTTGGGCCCCAGCCGTCTCCTGTGGCAGTGGAAGGATCGGATTGATCGCCAGTTCATGGCGGGCTTCAGCGGGTTCGCCGCCATGGCCCCTGCGGGCGGGGAGCCCATGGCTTGCCGCGGCTGTGCGGCCAAGCTGCCCGCTGCACCCCTGGAGGCTGCCCTGGCCCGCCTGCACCCCGATGGCGCCCTGCCTGCGGCGGAGGATGCGGCCCTGGTGGGCCAGGGGGCTGGCGGGGAGTGGCTGCTCCAGAGCGTGGATGGCTTCCCGGCCCTGGTGGACGATCCCTGGCTCAATGCCCGCCTCACCACCCTGCACGCCTGCAGTGATCTCTGGGCCAGCGGTGCCGCGGTGCAGTCGGTGCAGGCCCTGGTGACCCTGCCCCAGCAGGCACCCGCCCTCCAGGAAACCCTGTTGCTGCAGACCCTGGCCGGCGTCCAGTCTGTGGTGGGTCCCATGGGGGCGCGCCTGATCGGTGGCCACACCCTGGAGGGGCGCGATGGGGCTGGCCTGAGCCTGGCCCTCACGGTGAATGGCAGTGCGCCACCCCAGGGCCACTGGCCCAAGGGCCCCCTGCAGGCGGGAGAGGTGCTGTTGCTCACCCGGCCCATCGGTACGGGCGTGCTGTTTGCCGCGGCGATGGCCGGGATGGCTGAGCCCGGCTGGCTCGACCAGGCCCTGGCGCTGATGCAGCAAAGCCAGGGCCCCCTCGTGGAGCTGCTGCGCCACCACGGCTGCAGGGCCTGCACCGACATCACCGGTTTTGGCCTGCTGGGCCATCTCGGCGAGATGCTGGCACCCACCAGCCGCGTGCAGCTCAACCCAGGGGCCATTCCAGCGCTGGCCGGGGCGCTTCCACTGCTGGAGCGGGGTGTGGCCAGCACCTTGGCTCCGTCGAACGCCCGGGCCCTGCAGCTGCTCGATGGGCCGGTGGAGTTGCTTGGCC
>JBIIQU010000213.1:0-3169 GCA_044341905.1 Vulcanococcus sp.
GCGCACACCGGGCCGCTCAACTCGCGCTGTTGATCGACCCGCAAACCTGTGGCCCGTTGCTGGCGGCCCTACCTGCCGATTGCGCCGCGGAGGCTGTGGCGGCCCTGGGGCGGCTGGGCTTCCCAGCGGCGGCGGTGATCGGCCGGGTGATGGGCTGATTGGGTTCAGCAGTGGGTGGGGGATTCGCCACCGATTTCATCGATCACGCGACCCTCGGCATTGAGCAGCCGGTAGCAACGCCCGGTGATCAGAGCTTTGGCCCGCAGGGTGAGGCGGGTGCGGAGTAGATCATGCTTGCTGTTTTCCTCCCGCCAGTGGCCATCACCGTCCTGACTGAGGATGCGCAGGGTCATGGGTCACGGTGGAACCGACTTTCACTGTTACAGCTTTGAGGGCCAGCGGGAACCATCTCCAGCATCTCTTCGGGATCGGCGGGTTGCGTTTGCCGCCACAGTTCCACCCTCAGACATTGATCCCTGTACTGCACCAGGTTCTGGCAGAAGTTGGCGATGAACTCCCGGTTGGCTTCGCACACGGAGTTGAAGCCACAGCTGGCGGCCTGATCGGTGAGCCGTGCGCTGGGGTTGCGGCTGATGGCATCACACAGGCGGTTGAGCCGGTAGTGGATGAGGGCCTGGAAGGTGGTGCGCCCGCGGTAGCGATCGAAGTGGTATTCCAACGTGCTCAGGCCAACGCCCATGGCCCGTGCCATGGAGGGAATGGCAATCGGCTGGGCAAAAAAACGGGCGAAATACTCCATCGCCCGGGTGATCACGTCAGCGCTGTCGGTGCGGTGAACAACGCGTGGGTTGAGTTGGCGTAGAGCCATGGTTGGGTCCAGGGGCTGAAAGGCCCTGGCCTCCTTGTTCCTGTCATAGACGGCTTTGGCTCTGCAGGTTGTGGTTGATGCAACCTGTTTCAGATGGATTGCCGCCCTTGCCCTTGACCTGGTGTCTGCTATTGGTCAGCTCAGCGGGCGAATGTCTCGCTGAATCCGCTCAGATTCTGTTGTTCCGGCCAGGGATCTCCTTCCTTGGCCAGAGTCTGGGCAGGCTCCTGAGGGGGAGGCGATGGCGGGTGCAATCCCCGCTTTTTTATGGTTTTGATCTCAGGTCTTGGTTTCGGAACTTGATGAAGTTCTGAGTAGGGTTGCAACGTTTCGCCGGGTCGCGACTTTCCGCTGTTGAGCGTGAATATTGCTTGCTAGAAAAGAAGCAAGGAGATGGCTGGCTGATCGCTCCAGATCACCGCCGATAAGCAGGCCACAGCCACTGCAACCCGTTTCGGCCAAAGATTGCCGGAACTCCGTACAGCAGGCCGCCAGCGAGAAACGAGAGATTTTCCATCGCTTGCCCTGTTCCAGGGCAGGGAGTTTGCCCTTGATCCTTCAGAGTCGTCCTCCTCAGGAGGCGTGCCAATCCCTGGATTCACAACACCGCCTTGCGATCGTGTCCCAGGCCAATGCCTATTTCTCCAGGCACTATCCCGAACCCTTGGTGATTGTGGATGTAGCCCGGTCCCTTGGGGTCAGTGAGGCTTGCCTGGGGTTTTGCTTCCGCCACTGCCGTGGCAAAACACCGCTGGAGGCCCTGCAGACCTATCGCCTCAGCCAGCTCTACCGCGCCATCACCGAAGCGCCGGCCGCCAACCTGTTGGCCCAGGTGCTCGCCTGCGGATTGCCGGAGCTGGCGCAAACGAATGTGTTGTTCGAGGACTTTTTCGGCATCAATCTCGCCAACTTCCGCAACACCAGCCGCCGCGCTCAGGACGATCGCCAGTTCAGAGCTCAACACCCCGAGGCCGAATCCCTGGTGGTGCTGGCCAGCCCCTGAAGCCGCAGCCGGTTGAAGCGCTGCACCCACAGGCAGGGCAGGTTGAAGGCCGTGGCGAACAGCAGATTCAGCAGCACCCCGGCGGGCGGGAGCCACAGGGCAGTGACCAGCCAGAAGGGCCAGAGCCCCAGGTGCACCAGTTCGGCCCTCCGGGTTTCCTGCACCAGCCGCCTGCGGGTGGGTGGATCACGCCCCACCAGGCTGGCCTTGCGCACCCCACCGGCAAAGGTTGCACCGGCATCCGGCAGCCAGCGTTTCCAGCGGCGGATCCCCAGCCGCCGTTCATAGCTCGCAGGGCTTTCCCCCCAGGGGCGAGGGCGGGTGAGCCAGCTGTCGTGCTCCAGGATCCTGGCGGGCAGGCGATGGCCGATGTAGCCCACCACCAGGCTCCACAGCAGCCAGCCGGCTGCACAGAGCAGGCTCGCCATGGGGCCGCTCACCGGGTGCGGACTCGGCGGTTCTTCCATTGGATCGTGCCCCGCTCCAGGTTCAGGATCGCCAGCACGAACACCCCTAGAAAGAACAGCACCGGAATGGGAAACACCAGGTTGATCCAGCCAAAGCTCCCCACCCGGCGGGTGACCACCAGCAGTTGCAGGGCAAAGGCCAGGTAGAGCACCAGGTTGGTGAGGGGGCTGGGGTCGCCCACCATCGGCCAGCCCAGGAGCGAAGCCGGTAGGCACCAGGCCGCCCAGAACAGGCCGGAGAGCCAGAGCACCACCGCCAGCATCCAGGGCCAGCACACCTCCCCGGCGGCGGTGGCGAAGTTCTTGTCGAAGCCCACCACCATGTCCCCCAGGCCCCCGGGGTACATGCGGTAGTCGAGTTGGTCTTTGCCGATGTAGGCGCTCACCGGCAGGCCGGCCTGCTCGTAGCGGTGGGCCAGGAACCAGTCCTCCACCACCTTGTCCGCCACGGCCGCATGGCCGCCACTGCGGGCGTAATCCTGGCGGCTGGTGGCCATGGCGGGTCCGAAGGCCACTCCCACCCCCTCTCCGAGTGGAACCGCCATCAGCCCCACCAGGTTGAACAGCACGGAGAGCTGCTCATAGGGCTTTTCCGTGCGGTGGAACGGCTGCACCGACAGCAGCCCTCCCCGTTGCTGGTGTACGGCCACGAAGGTTTCCAGGAAGCTGGGCCTGGGTTCGGTATCGGCATCGAGAAACACCAGCACGTCGCCGTGGCTGGCTTCCACGCCGTTGTGCAAGGCCCAGGTTTTGCCGCACCAGTCCTCCGGCAGCGGCGGCGGCTGCACCACGGTGACCCCGGCTTGGCGGGCGACGGCGGCGGTGGCATCGCTGGAGTGGTCATCCACCACGATCACCTCCAGGGGCTGA
>JBIIQU010000080.1:0-5724 GCA_044341905.1 Vulcanococcus sp.
CAAGCCGTGCAGATCTGGCCCCGTCTCCAGCTGCAGAGGCACTCCATGCAGCAGGCCTGAAGCGCAGGCGCCGACGCAATGGGCTGCCTGCAGGAAGCGCCATCTGCCTTCTGCTCTCTGCCCGGCTGCTCTGGAACCCCCCAGGCCTCAGGGCGGGAGGGTGCACAGCAACGGGCAGAGCAACGGGCCTGGTAACCGGCAGGTGCGCCAGTCGCCGCTGGCGGTACTCACCTCAACGCCGACCCGGCTCTGCAAGGGATCGAGGCCATGGTTCTGCAGCCAAGCGATCGCCTCGCCAATGGCCTCATCGAGGCTGTCGTACAAGCCATCGATCTGGGTATGAGGCTCGCAGCAGCTGTCGATCAGGCGATAGCGGCGTTGGTGGCGGCACAGGGCCCGGTGCCTGCGTTGTGACACCTCCAGCAGGGCCAGTTGCATGGCAGAACCGCTTAGAAAACCATCCTGCACCAGCAGCATGGCCTTCCGCTCTGACCGCGATGGCCCCATTCGTCAACGGGCCTGATGCCGCAAAAGGGTGACTGATCGCGATTGCTGGGGCTGGAGAGCCCATCGATCAGCACCCCTGAAGAGCGGATCGCCCCACAGCACCGAGGAGTTTTTCCACAGGTTTTCCGCAATCGGTGTGGCTGGGAGGCGAGCAGCCAAGCGAGTTTTGGCGGATGGGTTGGGAAATTGACTTTCCACTTGACAGCCTGATCGTTGGCGACGCTGGGTGCTATGCCGAACGACACACCAAGCTCAGATCCATTGCAGCAGCACGAATTCTTTCGGCAAGATGCCCCCATCTCGTGCTGAAACCGGCTTTTGACGACGGGTGTTCCGCTGTGGCCTGATGGGGGGGTGGATGTGAGTGCAGCTGAATGGCAGGAGTTCCGGATGGCATGGCGACCCATGTGAGTGTGGAAAACCAGTTCCCGGAGGATCTGTTCGAGGCGATGTCGAGTTTTATTGGCGCCCACCCTGACTGGGATCAGTACCGCCTGATGCAATCCGCTGTGGCGGGTTTCCTGTTTCAGCAAGGCTGCCAAGAGCAGGCGGTGGTGCGGCACTACCTCAATGGCCTGTTCCGTCGGCCGGGGATGTCCACGTTCTGATGCCCGAGGTAGCGCAGGACACTTGCTCGAGGCATCCCGTCCCGGCAGTGTGATCTGGCATCCCTTCAGCACGGAGCACGTCAGGGCGGGATTCGTCACCCCGCTTTTTTCATGCCCGCGGGTGGTGGGGCTGTGCAGCACATCGCCAACGCGCTTTGAGCGCTGTGTGCGCGGTTGTTCGTGCCGACTGGTCAGACCCGACCCTTGCGCCCATGGCACCACCAAGGCCATAAATGGTTCGGTAGGGAACACCCCCCGAGCACACTCCTGGCTTGGGGCCTTTTGTCACCACGGTTCGGGTACGCGTTTGCGAGCGGCATGGAGCCCTGGCAGGGAATGTCGCTGATCGGTTGTTGGTGACGCTCTTGCCGCCGGGTTCCGCTCGGCTGAGCTACGGCTATGTGGGGTGGCCCATGGCTCTGGCCCGCAGAGCCCATGGAGCGCGACACCTTGCGGAGCGGGTGCGACACCGTTGCAGCACTGCTGTCTGCGTTCAGGCACGGATACCTGCGCCGCCCCCGAATTCGGCTTGGATAACCCCATGATTCCCGTCAGCGCCCTTCTGCTCAGCCGCCTGTTGCGCTCCGCCTCGGCCGTGGGCGCGATCGCGCTGGTGATCGCCTCACTGCTCGAGTGGGGCTTGATCACGGCCGACCCCTCAAGGCTGTCCTGATTGCGATCCGCGCCAGATCTGGGTGGCTGGTGCCGGGCCTCTCAAGCCGTTCTGCGCGCGGCCAGGCACCGTGGAAGTTCTCCACCAGGACCACCGCCACCACCACAAAACCTGGCCCTCACGGCCTGGGCCGCAGGACCAGCCAGGCAATCAGCAGGATGCTGCCAGTGCTCACCACCGTGAAGATCCAGTCGGCGTAGGGCGTCCAGGGCATCCGCCCAGCTTGCCGCAGCGCCGCCGTCAGTTCATCGGCTCCGTTTCCCGGGCTCTGCCGAGTAGCTGCTCCACAACCAGCTTCAGCATCAGGGACACCAAGCCCACGCCACCCAGCACAAGGGCAGCGCCGTAGGCCAGTTCGGTGTCGTACTGCTTATAGGCGTCTTCCACAAACAGGGGGAGCGTTTGGGTCTGACCAGCGATGTTTCCGCTCACTACGGCCACGGCGCCGAATTCACCCAGGGCGCGGGCGGTGGTGAGGATCAGGCCGTACACCACAGCCCAGCGCACCGAAGGCAGGGTGACCTTCCAGAACACCTGCCAGTTGTTGGCTCCAAGAGTGCGGGCGGCCTCCTCTTGATCCCAGCCCTCCTCTTCCAACAGGGGGATGACCTCCCGGGCCATGAAGGGGAAGGTGACCACGATCGTGGCCAAGGCCATGCCTGGCCAGGAGAAGATGATCTTCCAGCCCAGGCTGCTCACCACGCCGCCCAGCAGGCCGTTGGTGGGGCTGTACAGCAGCACCAGCATCAGGCCGACCACCACCGGCGATATCGAAAAGGGCAGGTCGATCACGCTCAGCAGCAGCGCTTTACCCGGGAACTGGCGACGGGCAATGGCGGTGGCGGCCGCTAATCCAAAGATCGTGTTGGCGGGTACGGCGATCAGGGTGCAGCGCAGCGTGAGCAGCACGGCGGAGCGCAGCTCTTCCGATTGGAAATTCTCCAGAAATGGCGTCAGCCCTTTGGCAAAGGCTCCAGCCACCACTTCCAAGGCCGGTAGCAGGATGATGATGCCCACGTAGAGGCACGCGATCAAGGGGATCAGCAACGAGGCTGAAGGCTTGGGAAAGGCCTGGGGCAGAGAGCGCAAGAACGCACGCATGGGAGCTCAGCAAAAGACAGGGTTGAGGCGGATGAATCGACCGCAGTCGCCTTAGACGTTCTGGGCGGGATTGGCTTCCCAGTTGCGGCCCCACACTTGCAATCCGTTGATGAGTAGCAGGCTGATCAGCGAGAACAGCAGCATCACCATGCCGATCACCGTGGCAGAGGCGAAGTCGTATTCCTCCAGCTTCTGGATGATCAAGGTGGGAGTGATTAGGTCTTTGAATGGAACGTTTGACGAGATCATCACCACTGAGCCGTATTCACCCACAGCACGGCTGTAGCCCTGGGCTACCCCGGAGAGGATGGCCGGCATCAGCTGGGGAAGCACCACCTTCAGCAGGGTTTGGCGAGGGCTGGCTCCTAGGCACCAGGCGGCTTCCTCCTGATCACGCTCCAGGGCTTCCAGCACTGGTTCCACGCTGCGCACTACGAATGGCAGCGAAATGAACACCATGGCGATCGCCACGCCCAGCCAGGTGAACGACACTTTGAGGCCAAAGAGCGCATACAGCGGAGCTCCAAGCCAGCCGTTGGTGCTGTAGATCGCTGCCAGTGCCAGGCCTGCCACCGCTGTGGGTAAAGCAAAGGGCAGGTCGATAAGGGAATCCAACAAGCGCCGGCCCGGAAATGAACATCGCACGAGGGCCCAAGCGATCACGAGCCCGAAGATTCCGTTGAGCAGCGCCGCCAGCAGCGCCAATCCGAAGCTGATTCGGTAGGTGGCCAAAGCCTCCGGCGTAGTAGCCAACTCCCAGAACTGGCTGGGACCGACGGCCGTGGCTTTCAGCGCCATGGCCCCCAGGGGCAGGAAGAGCACCAGGGCCAGATAGAGCCAGGTGATCCGCCATGACCAGCTCATCTGCAGCCAGCTCGGCCAGGTGAATCCCCGGAGGCGAGCCGGAATTGCAGGTGCCATCAGCAGGGTGAGCAAGATGGATGGACCGTATCACCGCTTCAGGTCTAATTCAACGGTAGGCCGGTGGGGAAAAGGTCAATGCTCTAGGCTATGCGTGTTGCTTCCTTGGCCGTCGTCATGGGTATCCGGGTTGCCGGTGTGAGCAAGGAGTTCGGCTCCTTCAAGGCCGTTGACGAGGTCAGCCTTGATGTGGAGACGGGCTCGCTGGTGGCGTTGCTGGGCCCTTCCGGTTCTGGCAAGAGCACCCTGTTGCGCCTGATTGCTGGCCTTGAGGAGGCCGATGCGGGTCGCATCTGGATTACTGGTGAAGAGGCCACCTCCCGCTCGGTCCAAGAGCGCCAGGTGGGTTTTGTGTTCCAGCACTTCGCCCTGTTCAAGCACCGCACCGTGCGCCAGAACGTGGCCTTTGGCTTGGAGCTACGTGGCTGGAAGTCCGAGGCCATTCGCCGGCGCGTGGATGAACTGTTGGAGCTGGTGCAATTGCAGGGCTTCGGCAACCGCTATCCCTCCCAGCTCTCTGGCGGGCAGCGCCAGCGTGTGGCCCTAGCCCGGGCTTTGGCCGTGCAGCCGCGGGTGCTATTGCTGGATGAGCCGTTCAGCGCCCTCGATGCCAAGGTCCGCAAAGAGTTGCGTGCCTGGCTGCGCAACCTTCACGATGAGATGCACGTCACCACCGTGATCGTGACCCATGATCAAGAGGAGGCCATGGAGGTGGCCGATCGGATCGTGGTGATGAACCACGGCAAGATCGAGCAGATCGGCACTCCGGCCGAGATCTATGACCAGCCGGCGAGCCCTTTTGTGATGAGTTTTGTGGGGGCCGTGAATGTCCTGCCCTCCCATGTACCTCTCGTCGCCAACAGTCCAGCGCAGGGGGATGTGTTCATTAGACCCCACGATCTGGAGCTTCACCGTCATCCCCAAGACGGCAGCATGCCGGCTGTGTTGCGTCGCCTCACCCACATGGGGCGCGACATTCAGGCTGAACTCATTCTCGCTAGCGGTGAGGTGATCATGGCTCAGCTACCTCGGGAACGGGTGGACTACCGAGCCTTGAAGGCCGGAGATGAGCTCCATATCACCAGCCGTGAGTCCCGCACCTTTGTGCCCGACTTTGTGATCTGAAACAGATCATCTCTTCTACCTTGATGCCATCGATGCAGGTGCATCGATGGCATCTGCTTGATTGAGCGTTGCTGGTCAGGGCAGGCTTGGAATCAGCAGATCGCTCTCGCTCACGCTGATCACGCGCCCTTCCAGACGAAACCGGCTGAGCAGCTTCGTCACCGTCACGCGGGTGAGACCGCACAGATCGGCCAAGGCGCGGTGGGTGAGGTTCAGTTCACTCAGCGATAGTCGGCACCCATGGCTATTCACCTGTCCGAAGGAACGGCCAATCCAGCTCAGTAGCGCCAGGAGCCGCTGTTCACCGGAGCGGATGCGGTGGATGGTATGAAGTTCTGCAAGCATCTGCCGTTCCCTGCGCAGGTAGTGACGTTCATCCTCTGGCGTCAACACAAGGTGCTCCACCACAACGGTGGTGAGGCACTGCAATTCAACCGGCTCCAGAGCTGGATTTTCTGAGCTGATGACATCCCCGGGGCCCCAGAGCCCAAGGGTGATGCTCTCGCCGTCGAGGTCCCAGGTGGCGGTGCGGACATAGCCCTCGTGCAGGCGCCAGCTCATGCCCTCGGGGAGGGTGTCCTGGGGGTGAAGCGTCAGGCGCAAGGGTCGTTTCAGCAGAGAAGCAGTCATGGCGTCGCTGGGCGAAGGGGAGGGTCGTTCGTGGTGGATGGAACGCGTAGGTGCGGCATTCGCAGGCAACAGGCCATGGGAGGGCGAGCAACGTCCCGTAGTATGCAATAAACCAATGGGCTTACCGGTATTTCTGGGCACATCCAGCTCCGTGCGCCT
>JBIIQU010000081.1:0-5696 GCA_044341905.1 Vulcanococcus sp.
CCCTGGTGGGCGGCGGCAGCATTCCCCGGCCAGGCGAACTGGCCCTCGCCCACCGCGGCGTGCTGTTTCTCGATGAGCTGGCGGAATTCCGGCGTGACGTGTTGAACCAGCTGCGCCAGCCCCTGGAGGAGGGGGAGGTGTGGGTGAGTCGCGCCAGACAGCGGGTGCGTTTCCCCTGCGAGATTGCCCTGGTGGCTGCCACCAATCCCTGCCCTTGCGGCTGGTTTGGCGATCCCTTGCGGCCCTGCCGCTGCGGCACCGGCCTGCGGGAGCGCTACTGGGGCAAGCTGGCCGGCCCGCTGATGGATCGCATTGATCTGCAGGTGGTGGTGCGCCGACTGGACGCAGCGGACCTGGGCCGCCGCTACCGCCCGGACAGCGACCAGATCGCACCCGAATCCAGTGCCGTGGTGGCGGGCCGGGTAGCCGCCGCCCGGTCACGCATGGGCCAGCGCAACCCCAGGGGAATGGCCAACAGCCGCCTCAGCGGCCAGCAACTCCGCCAGCACGGCCAGTTCGAGCCCTTAGCCCTGGAGCTGTGGCAGCAGGCCATGGAGCAGCGTGGCCTCAGCGCCCGATCCTGCGAGCGGGTGCTGCGCGTGGCCCGCACCATCGCCGACCTCAGCGGAGACCCCCGGGTCGGCCCCGGTGCCGTGGCCGAAGCCCTGAACTACCGCAGCTTTGACCAGGGCCGCGAGCCCTGATGGGCTGGGCCACCCCTCAACCCTTGTGGGGCTGATCGCGGTAGGGCTGCACACCCACGTTCGGAGGCCTCTGCAGGCGCTCCTCCCGAGGGTCGCCAAAGGCATAGACCACGCTTGTTCCGAACCAGCTGTTGAGTGCAGCCATGAGCTTGTCCACGGGAGCCTCCGGTGGGATCAGTCCCATCATTGGCGCGCCCACAACAAAGCGGGAACCGGTAGAAACACCGATTCCCGCTTTGGAGGAGAGTTGCAACAACTGAACGATCAGCGGCGGCGGCGGCGCTGCTGTGCCTTGCGCTTGTACTTCTCGGTGGGGGTTTCGTGGTGACGCAGGCGCTTGAGGTCAGCGAAGATCCCGGCCTTGGACACCTGACGCTTGAAGCGGCGCAGCGCCGATTCGATGCCTTCGTTTTCGCCGACGGTGACCTGGGTCATGTACCGCTCAATGGAATCTGCAGTTGGACGATGGTAGCAACTGCCCCGCCGAGGTCAGGAACGGGGCTGGGCTGGGGCAACAGGAACCGGCTTAGAGGGCTGAGGCACCAAAGGAGCCGAGGGGGACACCGGGGCGGCGATGGGGGTGCCCTCCGGCCAGCCATCCCGGTAGAGGTACACGTGCCCCAGTGCCCGGCCACCGAACTGACGCCGCATCAGCTTCCAGCCCGGCTCAGGCACCAGGAGCAGGAAGCCCCCTGCCTGTCCCCCCGTGCGGGCGACCACCATTTCCGGACCAACGCCAGCCTTGGTGGGCAGGGCCAGCAGAACGTTGTCGCCGCCCTGGCGCACCACGCTGAGGCGATACACCGTGGCCAGATCGGAGCCACCAACCCGCACCGAGTAGCCGTTGGCATCAATGAAGCGGTTGCAGATGCCGGTGAAATCAAAGGTGGCGAGCAGCGGATTCACCACGGCCGGGCTCGCGCCCTGGACCTCGAAACAGGGACGCGCTGCACTGCGCTGCTCATAGATGTTGAGCTGGGCCCGGCTGCCGTCCCCGATCGGCGCCGCCACGATCACAAAGCGGTTCTGCTCCACCTCCGCGGCATTGAACAGGGCCTGAGCCTGAGCGGCCCCCTGTGGACCCAGCAGGGCAGCGCAGGCCAGGGCGCCGGCAGAGGCCATGCCGCTGGCGGAGAGCAGCGAAACCAGGGAACGAGCCGGCGTCTTCACAGCGGAACGGAGGGCAGTGGGGGGATCGTAGAAGTGCTGGCCACGATCGCCAGGGGATTCA
The DNA here is from genome assembly GCA_044341905.1 of Vulcanococcus sp. Taxonomy (GTDB): domain Bacteria; phylum Cyanobacteriota; class Cyanobacteriia; order PCC-6307; family Cyanobiaceae; genus Vulcanococcus. The sequence goes on from JBIIQU010000081.1 coordinate 1,936, forward strand.
GGCCGGCTTGTTGATGCGGATGGCTGCGAGCAGGCTGAGCAGGGTTCCAGGCAAGGCCAGACCGAGGATCAGGCGGGTGGTGGCCACACCCAGGTCGGGGTCGCCATAGGCCAGCTCAAACACGGAGCCAGTGGCGGCGATTCCAAGGATGCAGGCCAGGGCGAGGAACAGGCCCGCCAGGGGTTTCATGGGCATGGGTTCAAAGCTCCTGAATTCAGGCGACGGGTCGCACATCGGCGCGATTAAAGCCCTTCTCGTTCAGGCCCTCCTGCAGCTTGGCCTCGTCGGTGACGCGATCCACGAACAGCACCCCATTGAGGTGATCCATCTCGTGCTGAATGCAGCGGGCCATCAGGCCATCAGCCTTGAGTTTCTTGGGGCGCCCCATCTCATCGCGGTAACCCACCTCCACCACGCTGGGCCGCACCACATCGAGGTAGACCCCCGGAATGCTGAGGCAGCCCTCCTCGTAGGTGCAGATCGTGCCGCCCACCCCCGTGATCTCGGGGTTGATCAGCACCAGCGGCGGGCTGCTCGGGTCCTCCAGTTCCAGATCAATCACCAGCAATTGCTGATGCACGCCGATCTGCGGGGCCGCCAGCCCGATGCCGCGGGCGGCGTACATGCTCACCAGCATGTCCCGCGCGAGGGCGCGCACGGCCTCATCCACCTTGCCGATGCGCCGCGCCGGCGTGCGCAGCACCTCGTCGCCCAGCTGGTGAATGTCGTAGGGAGGGTTGTCCACCGGCTCCTTGGACACCTGCAGGCGCCCCGACAGCTCTGCGGAGCGCGCCAACCTGGCGAAGCTGCTGGCCAAGGCGTGTCCTCACTGACGCTTTGTTAAGGGCGATTCTAGGAGCTGCCCAATGGAGCAATCGGTGATCCAGTCCCCAGGCGCCCTGCCTGCAGCGGTGGTGGTGGGCAAGACCCCAAGCCTGCGGGAGCCCCAGCTGCTGGATGGGGTGCTCCATTGGCTGGAACAACGCCCCCACGAGAAAGGTCGCACCACCCTGGTGCGGCGAACCAGCCCCGATCAGGCACCCGAGGAACTCACCCCTGGCGAATGGAACCTGCGCAGCCGGGTGCACGACTACGGCGGTGGCGCCTGTGCCCTGGGTCACCGCGCCGATGGCCAGGCCGTGGCGGTGTTCAGCCACGACGCTGACCGCAGCCTGTGGCTGCTGGACCTGGACGGCCGCGACCCACAACCGCGGCGCCTGAGCCCGCCCGGGGCCTACGGCGGTGGGCTGATCGATCCCAGCCGCGACCGCTGGATCGGCGTGCTGGAAACCGGCGGGCGCGATCAGCTGGTGGCCATTCCGCTCGCGGGTGGTGACCCGCAGCTGCTGGTGGCAGCCGCGGATTTCTGCGGCTACCCGGCCTTGAGCCCCTCGGGCGCATGCCTGGCATGGGTGGAGTGGCAGCAACCGTTCATGCCCTGGGACCGCAGCCAACTGCGCCTGGGGCGCTTCGATGCGGACGGGCAGATCAGCGAGTCGCGCCTGGTGGCGGGCTCGGATGGCGGCGACGACCGCGGCGTGTCGGTGTTTCAGCCTCTGTGGGCGGGCCCCCACCTCGTGGTGGCCAACGATCGCCATGGCTTCTGGAACCTGGAGCGACTGAACGACGCCGACCACCTGGCCGCGGAGGCCCCGGTGACCTGGCAACCGCTCCTGCCCATGCAGGCGGACTTCGCCATGCCCCAGTGGGTGTTCGGCATGAGCACCCATGCCTGGGACGGCGAACAGCTGCTGGCAACGGCCTGCCTCCAGGGCCGCTGGCAATTGGGCCGGATGGAGGAGCCAGCCGAGAGCGGACAGCCCTGCCGCTGGCAACCCCTGGACATCCCCTTCGACGACCTGGCGGGCCTCTGCGCGGCAGGGGGGCGACTGGCCTGCATCGCCAGCAATGCCACCACCCCACCAGGCCTGCTGGAGCTGAACCTGCACACCAACCGCTGGCATCACACGCCTGCTGCCCCCTGTCCGCTGGCGGCCGAGGCCATCAGCCTGCCGGAGGAGCTGTGGTTCCAGGGCTACGGCGACCGCCCCACCCACGCCTGGTACTACCCCCCCAGCGGCGGCGGCCACAGCGGTTCACCTCTGCTGGTGAAAGGCCACAGCGGCCCCACCGGCATGGCGCGCACGGGCCTGAGCCTGGCCATCCAGTTCTGGACCTCGCGGGGCTGGGGGGTGGTGGATGTGAACTACGGCGGATCCACCGGCTTTGGCCGCGCCTACCGCGAACGGCTCGATGGACAGTGGGGCGTGGTGGACGTGGCCGATTGCGCCGCTGCTGCGCGGGCCGTGGTGGCAGCCGGGAAGGCCTCACCCGAACGCATCGCCATCGAGGGGGGCAGCGCCGGAGGCTTCACCACCCTGGCGGCCCTCTGTTTCACCGATGTGTTCCGGGCTGGAGGGTGCCGCTACGGCGTGGCGGATCTCAGCGCCCTGGCCATCGACACCCACCGCTTCGAAGCCCGCTACCTCGACGGACTGGTGGGGCCCTGGCCCGTAGCGAAAGCCACCTATGACGCCCGCTCGCCGCTGCAGCATGCCGATCGCATCCGCTGTCCGGTGATTTTTTTCCAGGGCCTCGACGACCAGGTGGTGCCACCGGAACAAACCGAGCGGATGGCCCTCGCCCTCCAGGCCAACGCCATCCCGGTGGAGGTGCACCTGTTCCCGGATGAGGGCCACGGTTTCCGCAACAGCGACACCCAGATCCGCGTCCTGGAGGCCACCGAGGCCTTCTTCCGCCGGCATTTCCGCCTGTGATCTCGAATCTGGAGGGTGAACTGCTGCCCGGGCTGGGCTGGCTGGCTCTGGCCATGGCCAGCCTCAGCCTGATCCTCACGGTGGGGCGCGCCCTCGGCGCCCGATTGCAACTGCGCCTGTGGGGTATCCCCGAAGCCCTGCTGGCCGGGCTGCTGGGCCTGCTGCTGGCCCCAGGTGGCCCCCTGCCGCTGCTGCCCCACCAGGTGCTGGAGCTCTGGGCCGATCTGCCCCTGGTGCTGCTCACCCTGGTGTTCGGCTCCCTGCTGCTGGGCAAACCACTGCCCAAACTGCAGGGGCTGTGGCGTCCCGTTTCCGGGCAGGTGTCGCTCGCCCTGGTGCTGGCCTTCGGCCAGTACGTTGTGGCCGGCCTGGCGGTGCTGCTGGTGCTGCAGCCCTGGCTGGGGGTGAGCCCGATCATGGCCTGCCTGATCGAAGTGGCCTACGAGGGCGGCCACGGCTCCGCCGCGGCCATGGGTCCGAGCTATGCCGCCCTGGGCTTTCCCGGTGGCCAGGCCCTGGGGCTGGCCATGGCCACGGTGGGGCTGCTCTCCTCCACGCTGGTGGGGGGCCTGCTGGTGGTGCTGGGGCGCAGCCGCCGCTGGCGGCTGGCAGATGCCGCGGCCAACGGCGACACCAGCACCCCAACCCAGGTGGAAGCAGGCGAGCCAACGGCCGCGAGCGGCCATCCCGCCGAACCAGCCAGCTGGGCGGTGAATCTGGCCCTGGCGGGTGTGGCGGTGTTGGTGGGGGTGGCTCTGCTGGCCGCCCTGCGCTGGCTGACCGCAGGTCTGGGGGAGGGGGTGGCCACCGTGGTGGACTCCCTGCCGGTGTTCCCCCTGGCGATCGTGGGCTCGCTGCTGGTGCGTCTGGCCCTGGAGCGCAGCGGCAAGGCCCACTGGGCCTCCGCTCTGGTGCAAGGCCAGATCGGCACCCTGTCGGCGGATCTGTTGATCACCGCCGCCACCGCAGGGCTGGATCTGGGGC
>JBIIQU010000082.1:0-5695 GCA_044341905.1 Vulcanococcus sp.
GACATCCCCCCGCAAGTCACCGTCCGCTATCAGGCCAGTGATCTGCTGGGTGTGCAGACCTCCGTGGACACCGAGGGCCGCTGGCAGAGCCAGCTTCAGATTTTCCTGCGTTTCTAGGGTTGGTGGCTGCGCCCCCTGGCCCCGCTTGCGATGCCCCAGCTGATTGGTGTGGATCTCGGCGGCACCGCCATCAAGCTCGGCCGCTTCAGCCCCGAGGGTGAACGGCTGGCTGTCCTGCAGGTGCCCACCCCCCAGCCCGCCATGCCTGGGGCCGTGAGTGTGGCCATTGCCGAGGCGGTGCACCAGCTCGATCCCGAACATCTGGCTGATCGGGTGGGCATCGGGTTGCCCGGTCCGATGGATGCGGCTGGGCGCGTGGCTCGTATCTGCATCAACCTGCCGGGCTGGCAGAACGTTCCCCTGGCGGATTGGCTGGAACCGCAGTTGCAGCGGCGGGTGACCCTCGGCAATGACGGCAACTGCGCCCTGCTGGGGGAGGCGTGGTGTGGGGCTGCCCGGGGCAGCCGGGATGTGGTGCTGCTCACCCTCGGCACCGGCGTTGGGGGCGGGGTGTTGCTGAACGGCGACCTGTTCACGGGCCATGGGGGTGCCGCCGCTGAGCCCGGCCTGATCTGCGTGGATCCGGAGGGTCCTGCCTGCAACAGCGGCAACAACGGCTCACTGGAGCAGCACTGCAGCATCGCTGCCCTGGGGCGCCTGTCGCCCCTGCCGCCGGAAGAGCTGTCGCTCCGTGCCCAGCAGGGTGACGCCGAGGCCCTGGCGGTGTGGGCCGTCTATGGCCGCTGGCTCGGGATCGGCATCAGTTCGCTCGTGTATGTGCTCACCCCAGAGCTGGTGCTGATCGGCGGGGGGCTCAGTGCCGCCAGCCCCCATTTCATGCCGGCGGTGCTGGCGGAGGTGAATCGGCGGGTGCAGGCAGAGAGCCGCGCGGGTCTCACGATCCGCTCCTGTGCCCTTGGCAATGGTGCCGGTCGTCTGGGGGCCGCCAAGTTGGCGTTGGACCGGCTGGGATGATGCGCCAAGAGCCCGTATCTGGTCGTGAGCGTTCCTGATCCCTCTCCAGAATTGCTGCAACGGGCCATGGCCGTGCGAAGGGCTGCCGTGGCCCTTGGCCAGTGCAGCGATCCCGAGCGGCGCCAGGCGGTGCTGGCCATGGCCGATGCCCTGGAGGCCTCGGCTGCGTTGATCGTGGCGGCCAATCATGCCGATCTGGAGGCCGCGGCGGCCGATGGTCTGGCGCCGGCACTGGTGGCACGCCTCAAGCTCGATGCCGGCAAACTCAGCTCGGCGATTGAAGGGGTGCGCCAGGTGGCGCAGTTGCCGGATCCCCTCGGCGTGCGGCAGCTGCACCGGGAACTGGATCAGGGCCTGGTGCTGGAGCGCCTCAGTGTGCCGCTGGGGGTGGTGGGTGTGATCTTTGAAGCCCGTCCCGATGCGGTGATGCAGATCGCCTCGCTGGCGATTCGCTCCGGCAATGGCGCGATCCTGAAGGGGGGCCGTGAGGCCAGCCGCAGCTGCGCTGCCATCGTCGAGGCCTTGCAACGGGGGCTCGCCGCCTCAGCCGTGTCGTCTGACGCGCTCACCCTGCTCACCTCACGCGAGGAGAGCCTGGCGCTGCTCAAGCTTGATGGTCTGGTGGATCTGATCATCCCCAGGGGGTCCAATGAGTTGGTGCGCTTCATTCAGGACAACACCCGCATCCCGGTGCTGGGCCACGCGGATGGCATCTGCCACCTCTACGTGGACCGAGAGGTGAACCTGGCCCAAGCGGTGACCGTGGCGGTGGATGCCAAAACCCAGTACCCCGCGGCCTGCAACGCCATCGAGACCCTGCTGGTGCACCGCGATGTGGCGCCGGCGTTCCTGGCGATGGCGATTCCGGCGCTTGAGGCTGCCGGCGTGGAACTGCGGGGTGATGCCGCCTCCCAGCAGTTCGGTGTGGCCAAGTCCGCCGGCGACGACGACTGGCAGACCGAATACTCCGACCTGATCCTGGCGGTGAAGGTGGTGGCCGATCAGCAGGAGGCCCTGGCCCACATCGCCCGCTATGGCTCCCGCCATACCGATGCCATCTGCACCAGCAACGACACCACCGCCGAGCAGTTCCTGCGCGGGGTGGATAGCGCCGGTGTGTATCGCAACTGCTCCACGCGCTTTGCCGATGGCTTTCGTTACGGCTTCGGAGCCGAGGTGGGCATCAGCACCCAAACGTTGCCGCCCCGTGGACCGGTGGGACTGGAGGGTCTGGTGACCTATCGCTACCTCTTGCGCGGCGATGGTCACATCGCCGCGCCCTATGCCAGCGGTGAGCGCACCTTCACCCACCGCGATCTGCCCCTGTGATCGGCGATCAGATCCTCGTGCGCGGCTTGCGCCTCTGGGCCCACGTGGGGGTGTTGGAGCAGGAGCGGCTGCATGGGCAGTGGTTCGAGCTCGACCTCAGCCTGGGCTGTGATCTCCGCGAGGCCGCTGCCACCGATGCGCTGTGTTGCAGCCTGGATTACAGCCTCGCCATTGCCGCCCTGCAACAGCAGGCCCGTGAGCTTCGCTGTCTCACCCTTGAGCACTACAGCGAGCAGATCTTTGCTTGCCTGGAGCGCCTCTATGGGCCTGTGCCCATGCAGGTGGAGTTGCGCAAATGCCGGGCGCCCGTTCCGGGTTTCTCTGGCACCGTCGCGGTGTCGCGTTGCCGCCACTGGCACTGATGGCGGCTCCACCACCGCTGGTGATGATCCATGGGCTGTGGGATACCCCCCAGTTGTTTCGCCGTCTGGAGCAGGAGCTGCATCATCGGCGCCCCGATCTGGAGCTCTACGCCCCCCATTTGCCCCATCGTCTGGGGGTAACTCCCATTGCGGAGCTGGCCGAGCGCTTGGCCGCGTTGATTGAGGCCCGGTTTGACCCGGCCACCCGCCTGGATCTGCTCGGCTTTTCCATGGGTGGGGTGATTGGCCGCACCTGGCTGCAACTGTTGGGCGGCCATCGGCGCCTGCGCCGTTTCACCTGCCTGGGCAGCCCGCAGCAAGGAACCTTGGCGGCCCAGCTGGTACCCCGGGCCCTCTTGGCGGGCATTGCGGATATGAAAATCGGCAGTCCGTTGTTGCGTCGATTGAACGCCGACCTCACCGCCCTGCATCAGCTGGAGTGCCGCAGCCTCTACTGCCCCACCGACATCACCGTGTTTCCGGGATGGCGGGCGGTGCTGCCCCTTGGTATGCGCCAGGCCTTGCCGGTGTGGACCCATCGCCAGCTGATTGTTCACCCGCAGGCCCTCGGACGCTTGGCAGATGTGTTGTTGGCCGCTTGATCGGGGTTGCTCTCAGGTCCATCAAGTTCTGACAGCCAGCTTGTGCCCCCAGGTCCCAGTGTCTAGAGATGGGGTCACGCTCTCTGCCGGCCCGCCATGTGCTTTTCGGCCTCCGCCAGTTTCACCGCGTCAGCGGTGCTGATGCCCCTGGGTCTGTACAGCACCCACATCGCCCGTAAGACTGGCCAGCGCGATTACGTACCCCTGGCCCTCACGCCGTTTTTCTTCGGTCTGCAGCAACTGGTGGAGGGGGTGGAGTGGACCGCCATTGATCTAGGCAAGGTGGAGCCGCTCACCAGCCTGGCCGGCCTCGGCTTCCTGTTTTTTGCCTACTGCTTCTGGATGATCTGGATCCCCTGGAGTGCCTGGTCGATCGCGCGTTCAACGGAATCCAGGGCGCTCCAGCATCGGCTCAAGTGGGTGGCGATTGTGGCCACGGTGCTGGGGATCGCCTTCTATCTGCCTGTGCTGTTGAACCCTCCGGCCCTGCAGCCGTCCGTCCACAGCACGGGACGCCTGGTGTATGACATCTCAAACCTCCACAGTGCCATTCACAACTTTGTGAATACGGAGCCCGTGGGTGAGCTGGTGTATTGGGGCTTCATCGTGGTGCCCCTGGTCGCCCTGAGCGACAAGGCCGTCAAACTGTTTGGGATTCTGATCTTTGTGTCCATCTTTCTCACCTGGTTCACCTATAGCAAGACGTTCAACTCCGTGTGGTGCTTCTACTGCGCAGTGCTGTCGATCTTTGTGCTCTACATCGTGAACCGCCCACGCCTCAATCCCCCAACCTTGAGTGCCTGATGGCCCTTTGTGGTCTGGGTGCCCCAGGCGTGGTTCCCTCCGTGGCATGGTCTCCCCTGTTGCACGGCGTTGAGGCAGGCCTCGACGCTCTGGGATCCTGGTTGGTGCGTACGGATCTCGGCCTGGGCCTGCTGCTGTTGGTGGGCTTGTCGATGTCTCTCTCGCACGTGTTTGCCCTGCTGGCCAATCGACTCACGGCCCGCCAGATCCTCTTGCATTTGCTGTTTGATGCCCTGTTGCTCTCCATCGCCTTTCTGTTGAGCAGCACCACCGACATGGTGTTGCTCAACCTCTATGGTTCTGTGGCCGTGCCTCCCAGCCTGTTCCTCAATGGTGTGGCCGCCTGTCTGGTGCCGGCCACCCTGTATGTGTTTGTGGCGGCCCCCTATGTGGGGGATCTCATTGGTGGGGTGATCTGGGCCCTGATTCACCTGAATGTGGTGAGCTTGTTGCATGTGCGCTTCGCCCTTCCCTACGGGGAAGCCCTGCTGCTGGCCACCCCGGGCTATCTGCTGGCGGTTCTGTTGGTGTGGATTCTCTTCCGCCAGAGCTGGCGCAGCGGTTACAGCACCCTGGCCTCCCAGTTGAACCCCTGATGGCGAGCACCTCAGCGGCGCGCATTCAGCAGCTCGCTCAGCGGTTCAACCTGCGGCTGCTGGCGGTAGTGCTGGCCATCGGTCTCAGTCTCAGTCTGGTGGGCGTTGGTCACCTGCTGCTGGCCCTGCGGGCCATGCTCACAGCCGCGGATCTGGCGCTGTTGATGCGTTTGGTGGGAGTGTTGCTGTTGGTGCTGATTCCAACGGCGGGGATCTACTCCCTGGTCACGCAATTTGCCTTCTGGGAGGGCTGGTTACAGGGTCTGCCGCAGCCCCACGAGCTCTTTGACTCGGCGCAGATGGCGCCCGCTGGCCGTCACCATCGCTTCGTGGTGTATCTCGATGGTATCCATCAACTGGAGCGTGATCATCCCCCCCGCGTGTCGGCCTTCCTAGAAGTGTTGGAGGCCAGCCTCAATGCCGATACCCGGCTGGTGCGGGGTCTGGAGGCCTACACCGTGCTGCCGGTGGCTCTCGTGGAGGATGCCGGCAGCGCCTGGTTCTGGCGACGCCTGTTTGCCCTGCAGGAGCAACACCCGAATGGCCTGGTACAAGTTCTGGCGGCGTTGTTGGTGCAGGCCAACAACGTGATCAAGGTGGGCATCTCCTCGGATCGACGCTATGGCCCGATCCTCAATTACGAGCTGGCCCTGAAGATTGCCTTACGCCTCGCTGAGGTGGGCTTTCGGCCCGATCTTGGGGCCGAGCTGGTGCTGTTGGGCTACAGCGGCGGTGGCGAGATGGCCATGGGAGTGGCCGACTATCTGCGCCGGATCTGCCGGGCCCCTGTGCGCATCATCAGTTTCTGCGGCGTGTTCAGCGGCAACCAGGTGCTCGAGGCCGTGGCTGGGATCACCACCATCGTGGGCAGCCGGGATCCCGTCGCTGCCTTTGGCCGGATCGCCTACCCAGGCCGTTCGCCGTTGCTGCCCCTGTCCAATTGGAACAAGGCTCTGAAAACCGGCAG